>NZ_BAAGSP010000012.1:0-38335 GCF_054782375.1 Yaniella soli | reverse complement strand
TGGTCTCGTCTTCGCCGTCGTTACCATCGCCTGGCTCTTCGGTATCTTCGTCTTCACCAGGGGTCTCAGGCTCTTCTGGCTGCTCGGGTTCGGTGACCTCTGGATCGGTGGTCTCGTCTTCGCCGTCGTTACCATCGCCTGGCTCTTCGGTATCTTCACCGTCACCAGGAGTTTCTGGTTCTTCTGGCTGCTCAGGTTCAGTGACCTCTGGATCAGTGGTCTCATCTTCGCCGTCGTTACCATCACCTGGCTCTTCGGTATCTTCACCGTCACCAGGAGTTTCTGGCTCTTCTGGTTCTTCAGGCTGCTCTGGTTCTTCTGGTTCTTCTGGCTGCTCAGGAACTTCTGGTTCTTCAACCTCTGGTACATCTTCAACCAGGCAGTCTCGGCCAAAGCGGTGGGTGTTCCACAGGCTCATGAATGGATCGCCATCGGAAACCACCGAGACCGACAGGTGGTGGGTGTATCCGGCGTTGAGGATATTTGCACGGTGACCTGGTGAGTTCATGTAAGAATTCAGAGCGCGGTCAACCATGGTTGGAACATCGTTGACCCAAGACGTCGTCATGCCCGAGGACAGGACGTTCTCGCCGCCACCAGAGAAGCAACCACCAGCAATTATTTGATCGCTCAGATCATCTGGGTGACTGATCTGACCAGCGTCAGCCATCTGGTTGGACCAATCCAAGGCGTTTTCTTCAAGGTCAGGAGCCTGGATCAGTGCGTCGAGGCCGTTTTCGATACGAATCTGGTTGACAGCATTCATGAACAGGCTGTCAAACTCTTGCCACTGCACAGGGTTGGTTGAGCCTTTGACTGTATCCGAGAAATTCTCGTCGGCAGATGCGGACAGGACTTCAAGGCGTGGCTCTTGGCCATCCCACGTTTCGTCCTGCTGATCGGCTTCCGCAGCGTCGTCTTGGGTGTCTTCTTCGACTACGTTAGTCTCGGATGCTCCGGTGATGTCAGCCTCTTCAGCATCAGTTTCGTCGTTTTGCTCGGTGTCAGCTTCTACGACTTCGTCAACTTCTTCTTCGGCTGGCTGGGGTGCAGGCTTCTGAGACTCAACCTTTTCTTCGGCAATGTCCGCAACGGGTGCCTCTTCAGCAACAGGCGCTTCTTCGACCGGGGCTGGGGCAGGTTCCGGTGTAGGTGCTGGAGCTTCTTCAACGACCGGTGCTGGAGTTTCAACAACTGGTTCTGGCTGTGGAGCTGGTGCGGGAGCCTCTTCTACAGCAGGTGCAGGAGCTTGCTCAACCACTGGCTCTGGTGCAGGCGGTTCAACGGGCGCCGTTGCGGGAGCCTCTTCGACCACTGGGGCTGGAGCCTCAACGACTGGTTCTTCGACTGGTTCCGGTTCAGGTGCTGGAGCCTCTTGGGCAACTGGCTCTTCGACAGCGGGTTCGAGGGCTTCTTCAGCGACAGCTTCTTCGGTGATTGCCTTTTCAGCGACTTCTTCAACAGCATCAATCTGCTGTTCGACGCCCTGTTCAGCTGGTTCGACTGGAGTCTGCTCCTCGGTGGCGAAAGCCGTGCCAACGGTCAGCGGGAGGGACATGGCAGCAAGGACTGCTGCGGATAACACCTTAGAGGTGCGGTTGCGATTCTGATTCTTCATTTTTTCCTAAAACTTCTGGTGAGATGTAAAACTGTTTCGGTCTGGCGCGTGCCAGGATGTAGTTTCACTGTGTCCGGCACATATTGTGTTCGTCAGGACCTCACCACAACGGAGTGCTGTGGTGTTCTAGCTCTTACTGTGTCCGGCAGAAGTTGAGGTGGGATTGAAGGGTCAGATGTGTTAATTTCTAGGGTTGAAACGGCTTGTATCCGCGGGTTTTTCGGTCTAAAGGGTTGGTAAATTCGCTGATCAGCAAGCTAGGAAACAGCCTCTCGACGATCTGATATGAGCTCAGTTCTTCTTTTGGCGGTTGTACAGCGGCCACATATTTTTTGGCCGGCACTATCAAGCCCACAGATGCCGCTACACCCGTCACCGCGAAGAGCGTCCAAAAGATGGCAGGGTGCTGCAATGCGACCCCGGCATACGGCACGGTGGACCCAAAGATTGGCGCATCGGTAACCACCGTTTGCACGACCTGGGTTTGGGCTATCAGCTCGTGGTCGGCCCCGGTGAGCTCCGGCACGATTTGCACCATATCGGACTCGGGGTGAACTTCATGCACCGTGGCGTAGGCCAGATCATCGTTGCGCTCCGGCAAATACCCGACGGTAGCTCTAACGGCTGGAGAGGAATCGGTGGCTTCGACGATTACTGCATCTGCGGTGGAACCGTAATCAGTCAACGGCTCTTGGTCGATGGCTGCCACCTGATATTGCGAGGCAACGAACCACACTGAGACAGCTGCGATCCCAGCCAATGTCAACATCACGATTCCCGAGGCGATCTTGATGGCGATGGCCCCGCTAAATTTCAGCCACTTCACTGAGCGAACGTCTTATCGAAGAAGTTGAACAGTTTTTCTTTGAGTTCAGGGTTTTTGGCATACGGTGCGTAATCGTTGCCCTGGAAATTCTCGGGATTCACCAGGCGGTTGTTCACCCCGAGACGCTCATGCGCATACATTTCAAAGCCTCGGGCAAACTGCTCGGTTGGAGTATTCAAATACCCTCGACGCTTCGGATCGGACTCCTTTAACGCGCTGGAGTACGAGTTAGAGATCGACCTGAACTCATCGGTCAGCGAGGCGTTGCCCTTGGCGGTCAGATCATAGAAGTGCGCCATCTCGTGAACATACGCCTCGGAGGTGCGGACATCGACGGCCACCGTGTTGTGTGACGGGCTGTAGATACCTTTTGCCCGGTGCTTACCAAGGTAGCGGACACGTAGGTCGGGCTGCCGGCCTGATGGGACAGGTGGCAGCTTGTCCGAGACCTCTTGGATTGCATTTTCAAAGTCGGCGGCCTCAGCTGGGTCTACATCGTTGTCGTACTCAACCTTGGAGAATGATCCCCCGTTGGCGGCCACGACTTTGGAATTTTCCATCATGTCCTGGCGGGTCTGATCCGGGTTCTTCTTGTCATCGAAGGCGGTTGCGATGGAGCCACGCTGGTCTTTGACATATTTCTGCTGCGCTTTGAAGTTGCGTCCGGCGAGCTGCTTGTCTTCGACTGCAATCAGCGCATCGATGGCTGCGGATTTCGCCTGGGCCTCGTGGTCTAAATGCAGCTGTCGTCGGCGACCAGTGACCTCATCTTTCAAACGGGTGTACTGCTTTCCGCTGCGGTGGTCGATGGCAAAGACCTCCATGTGATCTTCGCCGTCGTTGGGGTAATCACCCTTGTTCACGGAGCGGATACCAGTGGCCGGTGCCATGGCTTGTGCGGCCAAGATGTTGTCTCCGGTGAGATTTTCGATGCGCTTGGCACCCACTACCGATCGAAGGTCAGTGTGGGTGATCTGCTGATCCGCCCGAATGCCGTCACGTGCGCTGTGCAGTGTTGTGGCGCTCATCTTGTTGTTACCGGCATCAGATACCAGCATCAGTCGTTCGACTTCTTCGCCATCCCCATTGACATCGGACAGTGTGACGAGCCAGCCGCGGTTGGCATTTTTGGCATAGGAATACATCAGCTGCGGATCGTCAACGCGCTTGACGTTGGTGGCGCCGGGAAGGTCGTGGAGCAGTTCTTCGGCCTGCTCATCGTCGATCTTGTTGTCTGCTGGGGCGGAAACGGCATGGCACAGTCTTCCGGAGATCAGCCGGTGGTCGATGTATTTTTTGAGCCTTCGGCCATCGTGTTCCCCGGCGAGGTCGCTGAGTTCTTCAAGGTCATCGCATTTGTAATACGACATGACGCTGTCTACCGGTCTACCGCGAAGATCGGCGTTGAAGAAGCGGGTTGGCACGCCATCAAAGTCGGCGTTGAACTGGTCTTCTATTGCCTCGAAGTCGGCCAGGAACGAGTATTTGATCTCATGGTCGTTTTCGGCAATCTCATCTTCCGCCGGATTGGCCACGAGCAAGGTGGCTTCTGCTTCGGAGTGTTCTTTTTCCTGGTACTTGCCGCGCTTATCGCGGTTGGCGTTCTGTCGGCGCTGCGCATCTGTCATCTGAGCTGTCATGCACAGTTAGTGTCCGGGCAGCTGGGGCCTTACTCGTTCAGCGATGCCCTGACGCGCAAACGACTAATGGCGTATGCAGAGATACCTATGCCAGCAACCGAGATCATAGTGACGCCGGTCCACAGTGGCCACATGGGGGTTGGGGTGGATGCGTTGCCGGAGCTAATATTGATCGGCTCGACCCGGTCGGGATCGTCAAACGGATTGTGCTGGGTCTCTTCTTCGGTCGGCTCGACAGTGGGTGTCTCATCTACCGGAGGGGGTGTGACTGCCTTTTGGGTTTCGAGCTCTTCGGTCTCTACAGGTGCCTCTTCCACCTCGGTTTGCTCAGGCTCCGGGGTCGGATCGCTGGTAGCTTCTGGCTCGGGCTCTTCTTCATCCGGTGCACACTCCACGTCGGCGACCGTTCGCACTGACACTAGGTCCTGTGTTGTTGCCAAGCTGCCGGCCTGTGCTTCAGACGCTTCACTGAGCAACGGGGTCATTGGGGTATCGGATTTGACCAGACTGTAGTTTGAGGTGGCGGTGGAGCCGACGGTGCATATGCCGTCATCGTCTTCGGTTACATCGCCTTGGGTGATAACGTGCTCGAACTGCATCCGTGCGACATACTCGGGCAACTGCACCTCCCCCAGTGCATCGGGATCAATTTGGTCGGTGAAGCCCTGTGGGACCATTGCCCAGCGGAATCCGCTGTCTTGGAACACATCAGAGGTATTGGCGGCATTTGCAACAAACGCAAAGTGGTCTTCCTGCGCCGAATGGTGCGCTTGGATGCCGTCGTTGAACGACTCTTCATCGAACACGGTGGCACCCATCTCATCGGTGGTTTCATAGTCGGACTCCTTTGGCAGCGGCGGGATGTTCCCAAGCTCCTTCAAAGCCTCGCCCTGTAGGACTTTGCGTACTGCATCCAAATCTTCAACTGTCTGTGGGTCTGGCTGGATGGTTTTGCTGTCGATGGAGAAGTCCTCGTCGCCAAAGATCATGGGGTCTTCGATGGTGAGTTCTTGCGTTGGATCGGCTACAGTGCCGCCGCCATAGAAGTTCCAGTAGGAAGTGTCGCCGGGATCGCCAAGCGTGCCGTTTTCGTTTGTGTCTTCGATACGGTCAAGCTCTTTCCAAAACACGGTGGCACTTTGCTCAGAATGGTCATCTTGGTCTGTTGCTGCGGCGTGATCAGCGGTCAGCATGGATGCCCCACCGATGAACGCGGTCAGTGCACAGGTGGCAGCGAGACGTTGCACGCTGCGGCCCACGTTGCGTGGTTGTCTGCGTGTATTCAATGCTGCCTCCCTTCAGATGTGGCACTGTGTCTCTACAGTGTCCGGCTCTACAGGAGCACCAGTATCATGCTGATGCGCGGTCCATTTCTTTGCGCTGTGCCACATCCGATGCACGAGTTGAGGCCATCCGCAAGAAGCTTTGTGGAATGCGAATCTCCACCGGCACGGCACGTCCGTGAATATCTACATCAATCGCCACGGTCCCTCGGACCACTCCCCCGGTTTGGGGATCACGTAATGCGCGCAGAGAGTTGTAGTTCGGCGAACTTTCATCGTCATCCAACGTTCCAGCTGCGGTGATGCGACCAATGCGCTCCGGTGTTGGTTCCAGTCCAAAGATTTCACATGCTGCCCTGGCTTCATCCACACTCTTCAAGTGCAAGATGACACCGCGGGTCACGCTGTCGTTCAGATTGGCGTTGGTGATGTCGGTGACGCGCTGAGTGTAGAGGTTCACGTCCGTACCCTGGGAGCGTGCCAGACGACCCAGTTTGATCAGCTCCTCTGGGTTCGAGGACAGGAATACCCACGCTTCGTCGAGTCGGATGATGCCGTTACGACCGGTCAGTGCCATCGAAGAACCCTGCACAATGTTGCGGATCAGTGCGGTGGTAATGCGCTGGTTGATGGACTTTGGCGGCTGTCCTGGTGCTGGTAGGTCAAGCTCTTGTTGGCCGGCCATGATCAGTGTCGTGCCGTCGTGAACACGAAGACCAACAGTGTCATCATCGGAACCGACCAGGGCTTGGAACAGTGGGGAGGACTGAGACATCATCTCGATGCGTTCCACCAGGCTGGGTTCGATAACTGCATCGGCTACTGCGCGGCGTAGAGCGGTCAGCGTTGAGGTGTGGCCCTTTTCGGCACCGTAACGCAGAGCGTATTGCAGTAGCGGCTCAGCCTGGGACATCTCGATGGTTGAGCCATATGGGTTGAGTTCGGCCAGGTTGGAGATCGCCATTTCGATACCCACCTCGATAGTCGAGGCGTATTTGATCGGGTCGAAAATGCCGTTTTCCTCAGCCAGTCGGTCAAGACCAAAGACGCGCCCGTTATCCATGGATTCCACGGTCGGGGTGAGGTCCGAGTCACGCTTAGGGTCAATGATGACCTGTGGGTAACCCAGCTTGTCGGCCTGAAACGCTTCCCACTGCATCAACATCGTGTTGTGGTTCGGCACATAGCCAGCCATCAGGTAGGTAGAGTCAACGGAGTCCACGGTGATGCAACGCATCGGCTCAGACTCTGCTGGCTCGATGGACTCGATGTAGAGCCACTGGTTTGTACCGCGCACCGTCTCGGGCAGTCGCTGAGCTTTGCGGGGCAGCCAGAACACAGGTTGGTCGGTGGTGAAGTGGATACGATGGCGATCCTTCGTCTGCACGTAGACACCATCGGCGTCCCGGTAGCCTGCTGTGTTGACGTTCAGCGAAGCTTTGATGCCCAAAGAGCGAATGAGGTCGAGTGCATCTTCGGCCAGTCGCTGGTGAGACAGGGAGAGCTCACAGCTGCCAGTCTTGTCAATCGAGCCGTCGGAATCCATGAGGCCACGCAACAGCTCGAACCTTTGCTCCACGGAGGCAGTGGCGTAGTTGGTCGGAATATGCTTATCCCCCACCGCGCCAGTCTTATTCAGGTCAAGGCCCCAGTTGGTGACATAGTGAACACACCAGTTCTCTGGGTGAGTCTCCTTATTCATCGAGCCGCGGCGGATGTCGTAACCGACAGATTCAATGCGATCAAGAATTTCAAATTCAGGACTCACCAGAGAGCCGAATCCATCGGTTGCCCCGTCGCCGAGCCAGACGCCGAAAACATACGGGTCCATTGGAAGATCGCGGTGCGTACCTTGGACTGGCTGGGTGAGCTTGATGGCGAACTGCGACCCTGCATTGTCCGCTTTGAGGCCGCGACCTAGCATTTCGCCGACCGATAAGACCTGCTCATCGTCATCCGAGGTGCGCAGCAGCGTATTTTGAGCAATTTGCTCTAGTCGGATGGATAGACCGAGTAGCGCCTTGCGGTGCTGGTAGAGGTATTTTGCTCCGCCAAACTGCGACATGCGGTCATGGTTTTCGACTTCGACTGTCTCAGTGGTGAATGGCACCTTGTATTTCTTGGCGACCAGACCAAGGTCCGACCGTACCGATGACACCTCGCGGGTCATACCGGCATCAACCATCATCTTGGCAATGCGGCGAATATGCGCCCGTCCACCGAACGGCGCGACTTTCTGAGCAGCCTCAATCGCATCGGTCTTGAACGGGTGGCCACGGTGCTTCACTGGGACATCGTGCAGTAGTCCAAGCATTTCTTCGGCTTTGTAGTAGCGCGGCTTTGGAGCCTTCCCGCCGTCGTGCCAGGCATCATGGTTTTGTGCAACTTCTGTGACGCTGTCGGCGATGAATCGGGCACCTAGCGGTGAGCCTGCTGCAACCAGGCCATCACGCAGCTCACGTGAAGAGATCAGCTGATCGGAGTGACTTTCGGCCAGCTTCTCGACAGCATCTTTCCACTGCTGGTTTTTAGCCTCGTGCTTGGTGATCGGCAGCGTCCAGTCCTCGATGCATCGCTCTAGGAGTTGACGAACGTCGTAGACCTTCGTCTCGTGCTCGGCGGTGAATCCCTTGGCCAGCTTTGGCTGTGATGCTGCTTTGGCGACAGGCTCGATATCCACCATGCGTAGTGCTGAGCGAACCGTCTGTGCGTTTGAGAAGGTTGACTCGTCCACAATTGGTGCAACCTTCTGAGCTAACGTCTGTGCGTCCACCTGCTGCTCATCAGTGTGTTGCACGGCAAGTTCACGCAATGCCTCAACCTGATCCATCAGGCGCTTCCGACGGGCGATGCCGCTCTGGTGTTTCTTGGCAGCACGGTAGTTTCTTGCGCGGAAGTCAGACACCACGAACTGGTGGTTCGAGTCCACCGTGAGTACCTGACCATCCGAGAGGCGCAATTTGTAGGCGTCAATGGTTTTGGCGGCATGATCGAAGATTTCCAGCACATGGCAGGGCTTACCGTCACGCCCGTAGACGATATCTCCGACCTTCAGATCACCCATAAGTACATTCCCACTAGGGGTTTTGATGATTTCTCTCAGAGAGGAGGCTTTGCCAGAGCCACTGGACCCACAGTTGATGCTCACCGGCGGTGCATCTTCCTCGTTGTAAGCCTCCTGTGGGTTGGTGTAGACCGGCGTCCCGTCACGCTCAGCGAAGCCGCGAAGGATGCCGTGGCGATCCCCTGACCGTGAGGCGTCTTGGATGCCCGATGCGGCGATGTTCTGGATGGGCATGTCGTGGATATTGGGGTTGGCCTTGACCGTGGAGGCGATCATCATCTCCACCCACGATTTATCCTGCCGGTGTTCCATGGGGCGGATTTCGGCAGCCGTCTCAATGGCACCAAAGTCTCGTATTTTGCCATCCATGGCGACCAGTACCGAGGATTCCACCAGCGTTGGTGAGCCGTGGCCACCGGCGTAGACATCTTCGATCTGCTGGAGTCGGGCAACCTTTTCCTCTTGCTCGCCACGGCTCATGCGACCATGCTGTTGCTGCTCTGCGCGGTCGTTGAGGTAGTTGCGGCGGTTGCGGCGTATCTCTGCACGAGTCATCTGTTGTGGCTCTAGTGACCCACGAATCGAGGTGGCTAACGCACCGGCATCCATCAGCGGGATCAGCCAGTTCGCCCTGGGGTCATCTGGGCGGATGAATTCAAGTTCAATATCGGCAACTGAACCAAACGACACCATCGATTGGCCTGCTCTTGTGCCCATACCGCGGGTGAGATCATCAGGCCATTCCTCGCAGTCCACGCCGTCTTCTTCAAGTCGTGCAATAGAGCGCACGGTGCGCGAGTCTCGGATGACGTGCATGTGCTCGGGGTGGGCCAGGGTTGGCACATCGGGGTTACTGCCAGGATTCCACCAAGAGTCAGCAGCAGCAATATCTGCCGGTGATGGCTGGTTGAGACCGGCGCGTGCAAAGATGCGGTTGAGCCGTTCCAGGTCGTGATCGTAGTCAGATAGTGGTGTCCCGCCCTCCACCAGGGTGTAGGTGAAGGATTCCAGCAGATTTTTCAACCCACCAGCTGTCATAGAGCCAGCCAGCTCAACGCCCAGTAGTAGCACTGATTCTCGGGTGATCTCCCCATGCATAACCGAGTTCAGATACCGGTTGAGATTTTGCTGGCCGTGGCGCATCTGACGTGGTGCATCAATGTCGGCCTCCCAGACTTTTGGCACACTGGTGCGAAGCAGGTGGATGCGTCGGTAGGAGTTCTTTGATGCACTGCGACGCTTGATGGCTGATCGTGGTGTCAGCTTGGCGATATCGCTCAGCGCATCGTAGAGCGGCATGTAGGCCGACAGGAGGCGCTGGGTATCACGCGCATCGGCAACGGGTACCAGCGGCACCTTGGCATAGAGCCAGATGGAGTGCTCATCGGATACCGAGGTGATCATCCCATTGCCCATCACCTGACGCTTCATGGTGGGCATGATGCCCATGGAGTCAAGATCAAAGTCTTCTGAATGTCGCTTATTGCTCACGTTTTACTCTTCCGTCTCCGCTTGTAGTTCGCGGTACTCAATGCCGTTGGAGAATTCGGCCAAATCATCGGATGATCCAACAGGTCCCCAAGACACCACCTGTGGAGTGGCAGTATCCGCGCCGAACAGCAGCACGTCATAGGAGAATTCGGCCACATGCTCTTCTGATTCAGCAGCCTCTTCATCGGAGGATGCTTCGTCTGGTGAATTGACCAATCCGGCAATGCCGCTACTTGCATCTGGCCAGGTCACAGTGATGGTGACTCGGGCGATAACGTGGTCAAACTGCTCTTGGTCTTCATTGAAGGTTGCTTCGTCAGCTACCGCCATGGAGTTGACTGACGCCTCGGTGTTTGCAGCCTGTGGCATCGGCATATAGGCGGTGTTGTCGCTACCATCGCCCACCGCTTGCTTTAGTCGGACCGGGTCGGCTGAGAAGTAGCTTTCAGACCAGTTTTGTACCGCTGATTCGATATCGGTGGTATTTCCACTGACCGAGGCGCGTCCGGGGAATGTGTCGCCACCGGCGATAGTGGTGTCAGAGGACACTGGCGCTTGGCTGGTCACAGAAACTGGGGCGGTCACCCATGCCCCATCAGTGTCTGAAAAAGCGACCTCAACAGAGGCCGTGTAGAGTGCGCCAGTCTCGGAGACTAACGATAAGTAGTGCGTTTCGTGAGAGATCGCTTCGGCTAGTGCTTCGTCGAAGTCTTCTGGCTGGTCGTCGGAGTTTTCCAGCGCAAGTTTGCCGTCGGAGGTGGACTCAACGTAGTCCCAGCCCGACAGACTGACCCCTGGCAGTGGTGCGGGGTCCTGGTTGAGATAGTCGGTGACCTCTTGGACGGCCATCGCTTTGTGCGGGCTGTGGGTGGAGGTGGTATCGATTTCCACAGGCTCTTGGTTGCCGACGGTATTGCCGACGTGAATGAAGTTGACCAGTGCCGAGATCGGGAACAAAAACAGCAGCACCGCATACATGTAGACCCGTAGCCATTTAGCGCGCTTTTGACGCTTGCGGTACAGCTCGGCGGTGTCGGTAGGCTCCTCCACGAGGTCACGCTGAAAGAACTCGTCGGCGATATCGGCACCCTTACCCTTGGTGCCAGACAAATCCGGACGACCGTCACTTGGTGCCTTCGAGCGTTTGCCACGCCGCTTCTTTTCTTTGCCCTTTTCAGGAGCGGGACGGCTAGGTAAACCATCCTGCTCCTGAATCATGGCGTTGAGATCGAAATCATTCACTGGTATTCCTGTGGACCTAGTTCAACAAATCAAGCAGCAGGTCAAGCTCTTCTGGAAGATCATCGAGAACCCGGACGAATTCGGCTGCGGTCTTCGTGTCGTTACCCGGTGTCTGGCGTGAGACCAAGTCCAGTGCGTGCAAGAAGCGCCAGGCTGGAGTGGTGGTCTTCTTGGCGTCCCAGGTGGAGACCAAGACCATCCGGTCCAGAGCGTCTTCGGTGTCGCGAAGCTCGATTAGTGACGAGACGACGCCGACGGTGTCTTTATCGACCGTGGCAATGGCGGCTGCAATGGCATCCACCTCGTTATCCAGTGTGAACAGCGTTGCGGCAAGCTTGCGGGTTGCACTGTCTGCTGCTTCGACATCGCGGACGACCTCGATGACTTCGTTGGCAATTTTCAGCGTGGTGCGCTGCGGTGTGCGTGTCCGACGCCGTGGCTTGGAGGCTTGTTTTTTCGCCGGAGTCTTCTCGGCGGACTGACTTGGGGAAGCTGCGTTGTCCGGTGCTGGTTTGGCATCATTGTGCACGGTGCCAGGCTTCTGAGGGGTTGGTGCCCCGGTGTTGGGCTGTCCGCCAAAGTTGGGTTTTGGGGTGGTGGACTGGTTGCCAAAAGCGTTGGACTTTCGGGTGTCATTGCTCATGGGTTGGTTCTCCTAGGTGGTTTGAATCCTTCTACCTGGGCATCATGCAGGGCTTTTGTTTTGCAGTCTTCCCCAGCCGTTCTGACAGCGTCTTTTTGGCTATATGTGGCAAAGCCACAGAGTGCCCTAGAACGTCTCACGATGCTCTCAGACAGCCTGTGGCTTGTTGTAGTGTCACTTCCCAATTCCGAGCCTGCAAACGCCTGTGACGACATTCTGTGGCTTCTGGCGGGGTCCTGGAGGGGGTTAGCGTCGGCGCCCTCCGGTCTGGGCCTTGCCGATGGATTCGACGTGATCCAACAGATCATCTTCGAGTTCCTGGTCGGAAAATTCTGAATCGTCGCCTGGTCCAAGGTTCTTCACGTGACCCAAAGAGCGGTATTTCTTCTCACCTTTGGCTTCGACCAGTTTGTAGACCAGCACGCTGTTGCCCATGAGGTCATCTTCGATGATTTCCATCAGCAGATCGACTGAAGCGTCAGAGTCCACGCGGTTGGTGTTGATGTATTCGAGCTTGGGGCCGTCTTTGTCTTTGGATTCCAGCTGGATGACGTAGCGCTGTGAGCTTTCGTGGAATTCAAAGCCGCGGATGATGGCGGCAAACGGGGTGGCGTCCTCGGAGAGTAGGTCGTTGACCGTGTCGCGGAACTTCCAGTCGCGAGCCATGGTTGCCACCTCGCGGATGTTCATCAGCATCTGGGCGTTCCAGTCGGCATGGTCATTGGGTCCGGTCATGGAGGCTGCGGCAGCGATGATGGATGCTTCGACAGCACCTGGTTCAAAGTATTCGCGTTTGGTGCGGGTCTGGTTGGACATTGTGATGGTTCCTTGTCGTGGGATTGGTGTTATTCGTCGGAGTCTTCAGGGGGCATGACCTGATCGAACAGATCGAGCACGGTGCCGGTGGCAAAGCCAAGTTCGGTAGCAAGCTCATCGAGCCAGGATGTGACTTCGGCTTCGTCATCAAAGTCGCACTGGGCGTTTCGGATGTACGTGTCTGCGACATGGCTGAGCCGGGTGAATGCGCCGTCTTGCGGTGTGGAGTCGGTTCCGGTCCAGGTGTTGACCCCGGCGGTGATGACTTCGACCACATCGGTGAGGGTCAAAACTGTCAGGCTGCGTTGGCGGTCGCGGTCAAAGTCTGGGTGGGCATTTCGGATCGCTTCGTCGATACGGCTGTAGAGCCGGAACATCGAGTTTGCAGCCCAGCTATTGGGGTTGAGTTCACCGGTGTCAGTTAGCAGCTCCCAGGGCTGGAGCTCTTCGATGATTGGTCGGGTTTTCATAGTGTCCTTCTGCGGGGTCGGTGTGTCAGTCTCACCGGTGGATTGCTCCGGCTTGGTTTCACCGTGTCCGGCATCGAGGTCTTCGTCGTGCTCATCATCAACCTCGACATCTTCTTCGTCAGCGGGGATGAATTCGATACCGGCATCAATGGCTTTTGGCGACGGTTCAAAGCCTGCATCTTGGGCGGTTTCGCAGATGTTGGCCAGAGGGCACCAGCCGCACAGGGGGCCGGCCTTCGTCGGGAACGCGGATTCTTCGATAGCCGTGTTGTGAATATCCCAGGCGTCAACGAGATCATCTTTGGTTTCCTCTAGCAGCTTGTCGGAGACATCAATATCGACCTCATGGCTTGCTGCGGTGTAGAGCAATGATGCACCAGCTGGACGGATGCCGGTCTGGGCTTCTTTGAGCAGCGTGTAGGTGCGCATGGCTCGCTCGTAGCCGCCAAGATATTGCTCACCTTTGAAGCGCCCCGTTTTATAATCTCCGATCCACACATCGCCGTCATCGACTCGTTCAGTACGGTCAACAGTTCCGGTGACCGGGACACCGGCGATGGTTTCCTCGATCTTTTCTTCAACGCGGTCCACGTCGATAGTCTTGGGGTCTTCAAGATCAAAGATTCCGCCGGCCAATTGGTTGAGCTTCTGTGTGAGCAAAGAACCTTTGGCGGCATCACCGGGAAACGTTTTTGCGACGACTTTGGAAATTTCCTCGGCTAACGCAACACCGTCACGCTGCTTGCGAGGTAGTTCGTAAAAACTTTCCAGCGCTTCGTGTGCAAGCCCTCCAGCTCCGGCTGGGCTGAACGGTGAGTCGTCGAAGGGGATCATTTTCCCAAACGCCCACGATGCAGCGCAGTTATCCAGCAGACTGGATGCGGTGGAGGGGCTGAGCTTGAAACGCTGAATCTTGGAGGTCACCAGATCGCGGTCGGTCACGTGCATTTTGTTGTCACGAAACTCAACGAATTGTGCCATTGCCAAAGCTTCATCTTCATAGCTGCTGGGAGCATCGGATAGTGGCGCTTCGGTGGTGCTGTCGTCACTGATTGCAGTCGGCTGAACAGCGTCAGGTTCGGGGGCAGGTGTAGTGCCGTTGACGGGAGCTGGAACAGCGCCATCGGGTGCACCTTCGGACGCCTTGTACCCGACGATCAGATCGTCGAACAGGCTGTGGGTTTTCAGAGGGGTTTGCGTCATGCACTGTCAGTGTCCGGCGCAAAACTTGAGCGTGGTTGACATACCCCCTGGGGGTATCGGATTTGCTGGTTAACAGTATGTATGTGTTAAGAAGCTCTTTCACATACACATACATACAGTCCTGCTGTTTTCATGCCCCGCACTCCTCTGACCATGCTATTTCGCCTAGAACCATGCTTTGTGTACTCTCAACCATCCTTTGTGTATATCTGTCCATGCTCTATACACCCCTACTTCGGCTCTATTGCAACGATGTACACACCTCTGACCATCAAGACCATGCTATTTGTAACCCTGTTTCCTACGTGCATACTTTCCTCTTCACACATACCCAGTTTTCACACTCCTCGTATGTCCTAATTATTTGTCTTAATTAGGACATACTTTTTCGTCCTTCTTTTTCTTTTCTTTTTAATTCCCTATACACATGGTTCCGCAAAAACCATGGTTTCATGGTCAAGATCGTCTACTTCGTTGCAATGGCAGGCATCTGCTCTGACCATGCTGGAAAAATTTTCATGCCCATGACCATGCTTTTCATGGTCAAGGTCAAAAAATCGTCCAAAAACTCCGAAATTCGTCAAAAAGTGCTGTGACGGTTATCACACGTGTTTGGTCTCGTATGTCCTAATTATTTGTAAATTTGCAGAATTGACTTGACAGCATGTGCTACGCTTACTGAGGAAATATAAACTTCTCAGACATCCAAAGTAAGCGTAGCAACCCAATAATTAGGACATACGCTTTCGGAATGCTCAAAACACCGATTTCTTACTTCTGGCACGTCGCACGATGCATCAGCTTTTCGGTTTTATCGACAAAAATGCGATTTTCCCTGTTTTTCACGCTCCGGCGCCGGACACTGTCAGGGTATGGAACAGTCAAAAAATAACGCGAAAAGCAGCTCACCAACCCCCGACAAGACATCTTCACGGCGTCCAACATCGAAAAATGCGCCATCGGAAGGCTCGAATCCAGCCAAAAATACCCCCTCTAAAGCTCCACTGTGGACGGTAAACGACTACGGGTCAGACATGACAGGTGCCGCTGCGGAGAAATTATTCGACTCGGCAGTTGCTCCAATCGTTGCTGCATCCCGAGGATATTGGCGAGCAGAAACCGATGAAGAATACCACGAGTGGGCCACCTATGTTGGTCTAAAAAAGACCCACAAAATGTACCGCTCAGTTCAAGGTGGTGTGGTCGGAACCGATGACGATGGACGGCCTCTGGATGGGCTGATTATGCCCTGGTACTCGGTCAAATATACCGACCTGCTACGCGATGGAAAAGACACCTCAGACTTTGAACCAGAGTGGCAACTGCGCCCCGCTGAACCGGTCGAGGTGCGGCCCGGCAAACCGATGAAATATATCTTTGCCAAAGGTGCCTCTATGCACCTTGATATCCACCCTGCAACCCCCACCCAGTGGTTGAAAAAAGCCCCGGTCATTCTGTTTGCCGAAGGCCTGCTCAAAGGTGACTCAGCGATGACTGCGCATCTGATCGCCCACGGTGCAGACACAGGCCTGCTGACCAATACCTCTGACGATGCCCTTGACCGCCTCATGGACTTCATGGAAGACCTACCGGTGGACTCCCAGGTGCTCATCCTGCGATCACCATCAGCCACCACGTTCCACTCTGACCCGGTATCTTTGGGTCAGCTCAATCTTGCAGGCCGAGTCGCGTGGATGGGCTTTGATGCCGATATTGAAACCAACCCTATGGTGTGGGATCAAGCGCGCAAGTTCCACAATCACCTTATTAACAATCAGAAGGTGCGTGAGGTCAAGCTGCTCTCCCCCACCGCTGACGATGGCGGCAAAGATGGCATTGATGACTTCTTGTCTCACCGTGGAACCTGGGATGCTCTGATCGACCCTGACGCCGGCCACCTGCGACGCAAACTGCCTGAGCGTCCACGGATTTCAGATCATAACCAGAAGCCTGGTAGCTGGCGGATCACCAAAGACTTCGCCGACACCGAGGAACTGAAAGTCCTGACCGATGAGTACGGGATGCAAGCAGGCTTTGAATGGGTGCCAGCTGACATTTCTCTAGGTGGACAGGTTGTCTACATTGAAGATCGCCGTGAACCAACCGGCCAAGAACTGATGACCGGCCAAGCGTTAGACCCAATCGAAGCAGGGTCAGCCGATGCTTATGTTGGCATTGAAGTGTCGTACCGGGTCGATGACCACGAGCCGATCACGCACCTCGTTGAAGGGCCAATCACCATTCTTCGCAAACTCCCTGCGGAATGGGATCAGTTTGATGCCCACATCCCTCACGGCCTGTCTATGCACCCCCACTGGCCGCCACGTGGTCAAAAGGGTGAGAAGTGGCTGGAAGCTGTGAAGCGCGCATCGAGCAACACCGAGACCTACATCGAGTGGACCAAGATGGGGTGGGTTCCAGTAGAAGGAGATATGCCAGCATTTATCGTTGGTGACACGGTCACAGCCTGGTCCCATGAGTCTGCTTCATCTGTGCGACCAGGCATCACCACAGATGACCTGCACAACCTTTCAAACTTTGGCATCGGGGGTCGCCCTGATCACCAGGTCATCCACCCAGCAGACGACTTGGAAGGTTGGCGTGCCCAGGCAGTCGAAGACTTCAACGAGGTTAGGAAACTCTATTTGGATAATGAGCCGTGGACTGACCTTGGTGTTGCTGGAATTGTCCTGCTGTCTGCGTTACGCCCTGTGGTTCCCGTCTTTGAGCCAGTGGCCAATCCCAGGTCCACTTTATTCATTCACGGTCCTGCCGGTGGCGGTAAATCGATGACTGCAAAGCACATCATGGCGTTCTGGGCTGCTAATGGATCAGATTTCACCTCGGCACTTCCAGGCTCGGCAGAAGACACCAGAGCCGCTATGGAGCACGCTGTGTCCATCACTCCGATCTGGACCATTGACGACCTGGCACCAAGCCCTTCACGCCGTGCAGCAGAGGCTCAGGAAACTGCGATCACCGACATCATCCGCTCCACGTTCAACGCTTCGCCAAAGATGCGTATGACTCGTGAGATGGGGGTTCGCAAAGCATCCAAGCCGGCAGCTCAGTTGATTATCACTGCCGAAAATGAACTCTCCGTTCCGTCGGCAGCACAGCGGTCGATCACTCTGCGGATCGGTCGTGGGTCGCTTAGTCCATCGCCAGCTGTCACCAACGCTATCTTCAACGCTGCGGCAACGGGATTGCAAGCTCGGGTCACCCAGCACGCCGTCCTAGGTTTATATGACAGCCTGGGTCCGATGGGGTGGCAGAGGATCACCAAGCTCTTCACAGGATATTACGCCGAAGAGCAAGAGCTGATTCAGCAAATGCTGATTACGCGCAGCCTGCCAAAGTCCAAGGTGCAGCGACTGTCCGAGGTGATCTCAGATATCACCATTGTCATCCCATACCTGGAGACTTTGGAGCAGGGTCTTGGTTTTGGGGTCGAATGGGGACAGTACCTGTTTGAAGATAGGGCCGGTCGTTGGGGTAATGAAAAACTGCTGCGAGAAGCCATCGTGGATTACATGGTCTCCAACTACCAAGAGCAACAAGACACCACACCGGGCAAGTCGATCATCACCGCGATCCGACTAGCGCTAGATATGAACCAAGCGCACATCGAGTCTGCCGAGGACCCCTCACGCCCTCCATATGTCACTGACAATGACACTGCGGTGAGTGGACTAACAGACGGCCACATCAACTCCCAACTGGGGTGGCTCATCGATGCTGAGGGCAACGCACGTCCCCAGGGTCCAACGATTGGCCGACTCGTTCGATCATCAAAGTATGGCGATGTTGTATTGCTGGACGCCCTGGCGGCGTTCACCGTGGCCTCACGTCACCATGACTCCATCATCCTGCCCGGTATGAAGCAGGGCGCTGCGATGAGTAGCATCTGGGAGGAGGGCCTAGCACCAGAAGCGCTACATGGTCTTCGCGGCGATGCAGGAAACTCTCGGAACTCAGTTCGCATTCGGACTGATTCAAACGCACGCTTCTCCGGTGTTCCTATCGATGTCAGAACACTGCTGGAGCTGGAATAATAAAACCTACCTGCTCACAACTTTTGACCGTTCCATATCTCCTGTTGTGAGCCGATAAAAAACACAAGGCCGGTGCAACATACCATCCTGTTGCACCGGCCTTGTGGCGTCCTGTGGGGGTTTTGAGATCAGTTCAAACTGACTCGATACCGTAATGCTCCCGAAGCACCACAATGGACAGCTGTCGTATCGCTTCAACCGCCTCACGAGCCTCGGCTAGGTTGCGGTAGTTCCCGGCCAGCTTGATCGCCTTGTAGATGCCGTGTTCCGTGCGCGCTCCAGCCTGGGACTCATCTAGCCAAACCCCAGCTGCAATGCCCAGTTGCTGATCCTTTTGCCCAGCGTAGTCCACCACAGTGTTGCGGAACTCCTGGGACTCCAATGGCATTAGCACAAAGTCTGGCTCGTCATGATCTTCGACATACGAATGTTCATGGTCCATCGGCGGCGGAGTGTTCTCATGGAAGCCAAAGTGCGTTGCATCAATGGTCCTACCTTGGCGCCGTGCGTCTTTGCGGACCGATGCTCGGGCATTCCACTCAGCGACCACTTCTGCACGTGTAGGCATCCGATGAAGGTCCTGAGCCATCTCCGATTCCAGATTGTCGAGTTCTCGGGCGTTGCGGTACATAGATCGCACACCGCGAACCCCCTTGGTCTCATCGCGTTCAAACTCATCTCGGACATTATTTCGTATCTGAAGCCTCAGCACAGCACGGAACGATACGACCTTGGCGGCCTTGTCCGGGTTGTCACAGTAATACTCCAACAACTGCCAGGCAGCCATTCGGGTAATTTGTACGATGTCGTCTTCTTTATGGCGTGCCAGTCCACGTCCAAATGCGGTTTGTGCTCCCGCGGCCACCTGCTTGACCCATGGGTCAAATACATCAAGCCACTGCTCGATGGCTTGCCGTTGCACCGTTGTATCCAATGCACAAATGTCGATAGCGGCTTGCTGAGGGTCAGTGTGATCAAACAGTTCGGTCATCATTTTTCAGTTGTATGCCTTTCCATACGTGAACGGGAAGCCGTCGTGAAAAGCGACTTTTCGTGTGTCATGCACGGCGTCGAGTAAGGCTTCAAAACGTCGGCCAGATGCCCACTGGGAAACGACCCAACCAACGGTAATCCGCTTGGGAGTCTGGCGAATGTTTGGGTACAAGGTTTTGAACGCATCGTTGACGATGGACCGGGCTTTGTCGTATCCGATATGAGGGTCACACGAGATGATTTGCACCAGCGACTGGTTTCTCAATTGAGGGTCTTCGGCGGCAGCTCGAAGATAGTCTGTCCAAGGTGTGATGCCCTCCATGATATCCATCCGAAGAGCGGTGCGCTTACGTTCAGCTTCGGCTTTTCCAGCCATCAGATGGGCGTTGGAGCCAGGTTGAGCTAGTGCCATATCTGACCGCCTTGCGACATGCGGATATTCTCAAGTTCAGCGCCGTCCATGACCTCCGCTGCGCTGGGAACTGGGTTCAGCGCGGTGACTACAGATGATCGGTGGTGTCGCACATCAGTCATACCGTGGTCCAGCATCAGCTGCGGTAGAGCGTCTGGGTCTTTGCACTTCAGTTGCAATGCAGCGTTACGAATCTTTGTTCCGCGTCCATCGGAAAGATCGCCGATGGCATCATAGATGAGACGCTGTGCTGCCTGATGAACTTTTGTCACCATGTGTCGCTGCGGGTCAACATTGTCGAAGACCTCTTGATCGTGTATTTGTGACTCCAAAGTTCGCATCAAAGATTGGGCAGGATTGTGAATGGTTGAAGAGGCTAGGTGCTCTATGTCCTGTGACGACACCCAGCGGTCAGACCATTTGCCGATGGTTGCATATATCTCTGATCGCATGTTGTGGTGTGCTAACTCCAGTGCTGCGATGAGCTGACGTTCCATGTCTAGCAAGATGTCCCACAGAGCTTCGTGGCCTGTTTCCAGAGCACGGTGGCGCTGAGTCTTGGTGGAGATGATCGTCGGCGGATCAACAAGGAGCTTACCGTGTGCCATAACCTGTGTCCCTGGAGAGCCAACGCTTTGTGGAGAAATTTGCCAAGACAGGTTTTTCACGAACCCTCCCGGTCCAACGGCCTGCGCCTGCACCTGATGTGGCCCATCCCCCAGGAGCACTTGTTGCTCGTGCAGATATTGGAGTCGTACCGGCATCAAATAGCGCTCTTGGCCATCGGCGAGTTCGGATGAGTGTTCGGGTTGAGACTTTTTCCCGACCACATCTCCAAGATCAGCCCAACCAAACATTGGCGAGATGGTTATCGGAACGGTGTCAAGGTCTTTGACGAGGCGTTGTGCACGCACGGCAGACAGTTGACGGCAGTAGAAGGCCAGGTGTGGGTTAGCCGCCCATTGTGAAATCGTCATCGTTACCCACGTCCAAACAGTCGTGAGAACAGGCCGGGTTTCTTTGCCGCGACTTCTTTCTCATCGGGCGCTAAGGTGTCGGTGTCGAATTGTTGGTCAAACTTTTCATAGCCGGTTGCCCGGAAGAGTGCACGGTAGACCACTTGGTCAATTTGCCGGTTGTTGAGATCGGGTTCCCCAGCGATCATCCGCGACCACACCTGCTGGTCGTTATTGATGATGCCCACGTAGACGCCAATGCGTCCGTGAATCATTTTTTGCAACTTCTCGTCAATACGACGGGTCGCTGCTCGAAGCGGCGTGACGTTGTTCATCGCCACTAAAATACGGCGCCGGTCAATATTCTGCTGGACCATGACCGAGATACGGTCCACTAAATCTTCAAGGGCGGAAGTGGAATCATCGGCCAGACCTAAGAAGAACGCTCCATTGTCTCGAACCTCCGGGATGATGACGCTACCGGTGAGTTTGAATTCGTCAGTGGTCTTCATGATCTGACTATCAAAGATCACCATGTCGAAGCGTTCGCGAACATCGGCGATGACCTGAATGTAGTGCTGGGCTGTGACGCTGTTTACATCAAGATCATCGGAGCCTGGGGCTAAAACTACCGAGAGTTTGTCAGGTACCGGGGTGGCGTTGTCTGGGCGGAGTTCATCAATGACATCAGAGGTGATGACAACTTCTTCTAGTGATGCGTCGCCCAAAGCAAAGTCGGAGATGGTTGGCACCTTGTAGCCGCGGGTATCCATCTTCAAGAATTTCGGGACGTTGGCCTGTCCGAGGTCACCATCGATCAGTACCGTGCGGTAGCCGTGAGCTGCGGAGGTGATGGCAAGCTGTCGGGCAAACGTTGTCTTGCCGATGCCACCTTTGGCGCCAGAGACAAAGATCATTGGTGCTTGACGAGTTCTGACACGAGCCTTGCGGATACCACGTTGACCATATTCAACGGGTCGCCTTTGCACCGGCTGTTGTGGCGGCGCGGCATATTGCTGTTGTGGCTGATGCGGTTGAACAGGTGGAGGTGTCGAAGCCTGGGTGCGACGGTTTGGTCGGCGAGGTGGCTGCGGTGCAGGCGATGGCACAACGGGTGAGGGTGTTTCAAGGTTCAGGCCGTTTGCATAGACATCATCTTCCTGGGGTTCAGGACGATAGTCCACTGGTTGGTCTGGCATCGGGGGTTGAGCATAAGGGT
This sequence comes from Yaniella soli, assembly GCF_054782375.1. Taxonomy (NCBI): domain Bacteria; kingdom Bacillati; phylum Actinomycetota; class Actinomycetes; order Micrococcales; family Micrococcaceae; genus Yaniella; species Yaniella soli. The sequence goes on along the minus strand of NZ_BAAGSP010000012.1, from coordinate 16,404 downwards.
CGTGTTCTGGCTGTGCTGCAACAGGATCAGTCGGCTCGGTCTGCTCACGCTGTTGAGCTAATCGTTGACGGTGAGCTGCGGTGGCATCCCAGACATCATCAACTGGCTCTTGTGCACTGGTGTCCCTTAGTGCTGAGTATTCCTGTTGAGGTGAGCCTTGGGCTGATTGGTCACCAAAGGCAGGCAGGTCTGGTAATGCTGGAGTCGGTGCCTGATCTTGTTCGACCTTAGTCTCTTGATCATCTTCTGGCCATGAGACTTCTGCCCACTGTTGGTCCACAGGTGTAAGGGCTGCTTCTTCTGCAAGTTGGGACAAGGTGAAAGGCATGGGTACAGCCACGATGTTGTCGTGGACAATGTGTTGGGCATGATCTTCTTGGGTTAGCACCGAGACATCGGGACCACCATCCATCGAGGCGACAGCGGTAATCCATTTGTCTAGCCCCTGGGTGTTGGAGTCGGCGACCACAATAGGAAACGACCCTGACGAGAACGCACCCTGGATAGCTGCGACTGCATCGGCCACCGTTTCACCGGTGACCACTTCATATCCGGCATCGGTCAACACTGGCACTAGGTCTGGGACTTCTATGATCCCAACGCGACGATCTTCAATGTTTTGGCTCATACTATGTATTACCCACCGCGACGATGAAACGTCTTCCCGGACTAGTGCGCGTCGCTCTGCGGTGCATCGTGATGATCGGATCGCCCTACCGAGCAACAGTTCTTGTGGTTGTCGATCAGTATTTAACTTCAAAAAATGCAAGGTGGTTGATCTGACAGCGCTCATCGATGCACTGGTATGATCACCAGTTTCCGCGACAACCTTGCAACACTTCACTAGGTAAGCGTCTATCACCACGAGTTTTGCCAAGACATCATCCGCCCAATCGCTTGTCTCACCATGAGGTTGCCCAACTGTATTGACTCCATGCATGAGATTTCTTTGACGCTGATGCCATGTGAACCACCGGTTATGCATATCGTTGACCAATGTTTCCCGGTGCCGTGCTTGCATCGATCACCTTGGGATGACCGTTGGCCAGGTGGCCAAATCGCTAAACTCATCACGGTGTCGTGCACCCTTTCAAGTTGCTGCCCCGTTACTGACAAATATCTTCCACTCGGTCAAAACTTCAACACATGTGACCTGTTGCGAATCTGCGGAGGGGTATGGTTATGATGCAACGCAGAATGTAGCGCGGTGGTGACATTCCCCATGCGACGATACTTCGCGGATTGTGCCCAAAGACTGTTCATCTGAAGTAAAAATCATGGTTTGATAGTTTCAGTCAGTCACTGACGAATTTTATGGAGCATTGGAGAACACAGCCCATGGGGAACCCTGACCACACAACGGTCACACTGCATCAATATTTTCACAGTCTTGTAGAGCCACTTTTGTCGCCACAAGTTTCCCTACAGCGACACCAAAGCATCATCGACCTCCTGTCCAACGCATCCACTGCAACGGTTTCGTTACGTCGGATGAGCGGTCTAATCATGACGTTGATTGCATCACTTGACCCGGACGATCCACACCGCAACCTTGACCTTGCCGACCCAACCGACTTCACATCTGAACTGACGATCAGCGTGTCGGGTAATCGCCGACCGTTTGATACCACGACCATGGTTGGCGATGTGCACAATCTGGACGCCAACGATCCAGCTGAGCGCTTAGAGTTCGAGGCGATAGCCGATGTCAGTGTCGAGTCGCTGTCCACCTATCTCTTTCTTTGCACCATCTCCCCGGTACAAGCACAACAGTGGATCGCCGATGACGAGCAACCGGCATCAGCTGATGAAGCAACGTTTGTCACCCAAGCATTACGGTATGCGCTGCACCGTCGCCGAGTATTTGTTGGCAACGATGACCCAGGTACGTTGATCGCGATGTACGAGTGGCAGTCAGCAGATGTCAGCGCGTCCGGCATGACCGAGGCGGTAGCCAATGGGTACGAGATCGCAGAAGAGATCAGCGTCGGCGACAACGTGTACCGCGCCAGGCGCATCAGCGACTGAACACCTCCACCAGCCATGCTGGTGACGGTCCGGCGATAGCCGCACACTTTCCGTGCAGACGGTGACGGGGCCATAGTTAAGATGCTCGCCGCTCCCTGGCGGGATCGGCTCGCCATCATCTGCTCAGATAGATAGTTGGTTGTGACGTGCTTCTACTCAACCGAACTGTCACCCATCCCCGATGATGTTGACTCCCCCATTACCTGTACGACATTGGACCCCGCGCTACGCGCGGTGTCGCTGGCTTGCCTTAGGAGAGGTGAGTTCTTTGCATGTGGCTTCTGCTTGTAGGGCGCTATGCGCCCGGTACCTGTACTTCCACTGTCTTTGGCAGTTTCAGCTTTCCATCCGTTATCCCATCGCACTACGTGCAATGTTCCCTACGTCGAAACATCTTGTCCGCGTCAGTAGTCCGTCGGCTTTATAAGCACTATGTGCTTGTCCGTCGTCGGGTCAGCATGGCGTTCATTTGTGCGTGCTGTTGCATTGTCCTGTCTCAGCTCTTGTCTGGTGTGGTGTGATGAGTTTTGCTGTTCAACTGTGTGCCCGACTCGTGGTGCGTTGCGTTGTCTTCATCGAGCTCTACCTTATGCTCAACATGATGGTGGACACGGTGCGCTACGCGCAATGACCACTGACTTACTGGACGTCAGTACAGTTGAACATTGCATGAACACTATTTTGCACTACGTGCAACTCTGTTGCCCACCACACTGGGAATTGATCGCCCTGCACCCCACCCAGTCGCCAGCACGATCACCATCACGCCCACCGAATTGTTCACCAGTACAACCGACACTTATGTCACCCGGACACTGTCAGTATGCACCAAAGATTGATCCCGCACACCGTGACGGTGGACCGAGAAGATGAACGCTACGCAGCAACCCGAGCCATCACCCTGGCACCACAGGTGCACCCAGTCTCAGCAGCAGATCATTGCAACACTTCACGCCAACCGATCCGAACATCGTGCCGTAGGCGCGAACAGTCCAACCACGCACCCAACCTGCCAACAAGCCTAGCCCCACCACGTAGTGGACGAACCGATGCACCGCACAGGGGCACACCAAACCGGACATGACGCCACCACCAGATGACACGATGAAACGCAACGACACACAAGAAGGCACACGCACCGCGTAGCGGGGCCGGTGACAAAATAGGTCGTTGCACATCGTCGTCAGATGGGCGGCATGGAAGGTGCAGGTGTGAACCGCGGATCAACGGTGAGTCAGCACACCCGAGCGTGTCTGAAATATGAGATGACGGGACCACGAAGTGACAAGGCGCGTCTCATAGTGTGGACATCCGAGGGTTGCTTGTAGGGTTGGGCGGAGGATTCGTAGAATACACCGGGTAACTGGAAGGAATTTTCGCATTTTTGACCCGCGTGGATTCGGGACTTCCCGTAAAAACGGTCATTTTTGACCCCCGGACACTCTCTGGGCATGAATCAAGCTGCCTTTTACACCTTTCAGCGCGCGACCGGGGTGCGTCCAAACCCCCAGGAATTTGCCACCAGAGCTAATGCTGCGATCAATGGTGCAGCCAGTTCTGGCCCGACTTCGTTGATAATGCACCGAACAGCTGGGGCTTATACGACCTACTTTGCGGTCAGCGACTCTGCGGCCAAATCGAAGAAGGGTTTGGAACTCGCTCAGGCCTATGGTGCCCGAGCAAAAGAAGTCGATGAGCTGCCAGAAGATGTCATCAATGCACCGCACATTGTGAAGCTAGTCTTCCGTTCTGCCGAGCATGGGATTGACACTCAGTATGGTGCTGATCCTGCTGAGATGGCGCGCGGTTTATCCCAGGCAATGCCGGATGATTCGTGGGTTGGGTTCTCAGTTCGTCGGGTCAAACGCTTTGAAGCAAAGCGCAACCGAAAATATGTTGACCACCGGATGGGAGCAAATCTCAGACACCTGTCCAAAACGAAGGCAGCGGTGGTGTTCAGTGTCTATGTTGGTGCTCAGTCGCGTTCTGAAGCGATCAGTTTGGCGCGTGATGTGCCCGAGATGATGACCGGCTTTGATGTTGCAACACGAGCAGTCTCTGTCACGCATATCAACAAGAGGGCAGCAGGGTATTTCGGCACAGGTGTGGCCGCCGGCGCATTGACTATGGTGGCCAATGCAACCTTCGGCAATCTCCCAGAACCACTGCTTCGCATCGGGTGGATTATCACCGGTGCACTGCTCCTTGTCGGCGCGCTGGGGCTGATCTTTGGTGCACCGAAACGCAAAATGTACAGTCACTTGCGGCGCGGGTTTTTACCAGAACCCAAGAGGTCACCGTCCGTAGTTCGCAGTCCACGCAAAGAGCGGACCAAGTGGGTTCGGGACTCTGACGGTGACCAGCGAGAAAAGGTGTATAAGGAATTCTCCGGTGACTATCCGCTGAGAAAAGACGCCTTCTTATTTGAACCAACGGTCTTTGCTCCAGCCGGTAACCCGCACGGCTCAACGCTGGCCGGGGCGATCACCGCATCGGATCGTGAAGTCACGCCGGAACTAGCCCAGGCAAACGGTCCGATCATCGGCAAGACAGTTCACGGTGCGCCAGTACCGATTCCTGCATCGTCACTGCGGTTTTCTACCATGATTTTTGGCGAGCCAGGCTCCGGAAAGTCCGTCACCTTGCAAGGCTTGTGGAGCTGGCTGTGTAAAGAACGAGTCAATCCTTCCGGCCTTCGACACTACCCAGGTGCCGACTCCACGTTGATTGCTTTCGAGACCAAGGGCGGTGGCGTTGAGGGGTATCTTTCACATTCGGCTTTGCATAATGACAAGGCAATACTGGTCGATGCTCTGGACTATCGGACTCCGGCTATTGACCCGTTTGATTATGGTGATCTGCCGATGCGCGAACAGTCCGAACGTATGGTGTCTGCACTTCAGTACGCTTTCGAGGATGGTGCCATCATGGGTCGGTCTGCCGAGTCGTTGCGCGCCGTCTACCCTGCTGCACTTGCTGCCGAGCATTACCAGATCGCATACGAAGATTGGATGGGCGATGAAGAAACTCACCGGATGTTTGCCAGCGAACACATCACCGTCCACGACTACGCTCACGGTCTGTTGATGGGTAAGACTCCTGAAGCCTTCGATGCAATCATGGCAACGTTGTCCACCCTTGCCGACCGGTATAAGCGTGACGGCGATCTGGAAGCCTACGATGAGATCATTGAAGCAGTCGATGACATGTCACCGTTGATGCAGATGACACCATCAGCTCGCCGGTCATTCACTGAAGCACCTCGAAACAAAATTGATGTGCTGCGTCGGATGAACTACTACATGCGACCTGACCGACCAACCACCAATTTTGAAACGGTGCTGCGCAAGCACCACGCTGTAGTGATCAACGTCGGATCATCCGGTGATGACCGAGTCATCGACGATGAACAATCCAAACTGTTGTCGGGACTTCTGGTGTATAACTTGCGCTCAGCAATCCAACGGGTATGCATGAATTGGGAAGACCAGGGACGCTCCGTATCGGTGCTGTGCGATGAGTTCTCGATGCTGGCTGGCTCCAATGATGATGTGATGATGTGGATGCGAGACCAGGGCCGCGCCTACGGTCTACGGATGCACTTTGCGACACAGTTCCCAGCCCAGCTATCACATAATATGCGCGAGAATGTTTTCGGATATCACACAGTTGCCACCTACACCATGGGGTCCAATACTCCATCCGAGGTGGTGGCAAAAGAACTCTCCGATGATGTGACGGGTGAAGAAATCCGCAACCTCGCAAAGTACCACCTGCTGATGGTGACCAACGTTGAAGATGAAATCCAGCCGCCGGTCACCGTGGAAGTGCACAACTTCAATGAGGATGTGATGCTGTGAGTCAGTCATCAACCGGATTTCACCTACCCGATCTCGATACTGTCACCGAAGATGAGACAACCGATCTCCCCGATTTCGACCCGGACACCGGCGAGATATTGGATGATGCAGGCGTTGAGTTACCAGATTTTGGTGCACCAGAAACCCAGGACCACCAACCGGCTCTGCCCGACTTTCCATCCCCAGCTCCAACAGCGCTACCCAGCTTTAACGATACAGCTGATCCAACGCATACAAGGGACACCAGTGACGCCTCAGCGGGTGCCCCGACCATCGAACAGCTAGGCTTCCGCAATGCCGATGACTCCTCTGTGCCGACCACCGGTTATCAGGCTCGATTCGACCCACGAGTCGCAGACCTTCCCGACACTCGACCCCAACTTGGCGAGCAGGCGTTGAAGAACCACGGCGCGCACACCCATCGTGCTGATCCGTTTTATGACCGACTGTGGCAATTCGGTTCACAGGCGGCTTGGGCATCGTATGAGGGTGTCGTCAAACACCAGAAGGACGGTACGACGTTGATGCTGCCATCCGGTGTGATGAAACGGGATAAGGCTATCGAGATGGTTAAATATGGTGACTACCGTTCACAGCGGATCGCTATTTTGTCAGCCCTAGATTCCTGGGGCACGGTGACTGCTGAGCAAATGGTGGCTTTGACCGGTTACCGCAACGTATTGCATCCCGATCACGATGTGACCATGTCACTGTTCTCGTCATCTTTGGTAGATATTGGCAGACTGCAAAACTCTATGTTGGCCGTCAAAGATGATCCCCGCTCCACAGTCTTTCGACAGCGCGCACCACGCGGACGGATACGTTCAATTGCCAAACGTGCATGGACTTCAGCCGAGTATTTGCAGGTCGATGCCGGGGTGAACTTTGCACCGTCGTTGGGCTTCATGGACCGCCACAACATCATGGCGACCGAATTCTCCCTACGATGCGCCGAGTCACACCCTGATGTCAACATGATCTTGGGTGAGAAGTGGTCTTCTGGTGATTCGCTGCTACCGCATACCCGTCGAAAGATTGGTTTTCACCGCACCTCGGAACAGCACCCGGTCCGCGGTGATTCCACTATCGTGATGCGTAACGGGCTGCGTGTTGTCATCGAGATGACTTCTGGCCACTCCGCCAGCATTTACAAAAAGCTCAACCGTTGGGCACAGTTTTTGACCCGTCATTCACTAGCCGAGTCAGGTGTGGTTGTGCTGTTTGTGATGGCATCATCCAAATACTCTGATGGTCGAGATTATGAGACATCGGTATCGACGTTTCGGTCGTGGATGAAGTATGTTCTGCGTAAATTCCCGTCACGTGGACAGGACTCTGCTGCCGCTCGGATGGGCCTTGCACGATGGACCGATATGTTTCCGGCGAAGCACGAACTGAGCGAAGACTTTTACTCTCTATCCGCCGAATACCACGACGTAGGCTGGGACAAGAAGCCCATTGATGCTTTCGACTTCCAGTTCAACGACCCCGATGTCGCATCGGCTCCGATTGCGATGGCACCGGTCCTGGCTGCAACACCGCACTGGTGGCGCCGGGGTGATCAGACCCCGATGATCGGCCTACCTTCAGTGCGAGCAAATGAAGCACCGTTGACCGATGAAGATGAGCACCTAACCACCACCGGAGCAGTTGATGAGGTCAATCCCCCGTCACGTCTTCGAGCCGTTGGAGCGCGACGCAAGTTCAACTCCGCCGACGATGTGACCGGCCCCGAGGTGGTCGATGAGACCGATGATCAGGCAGCACACGATGGAAGAACGAAAGAAGAAGATGACGAACAATAACCAGCCCGAGTCAGACAACTCCCTCGAAGATATGTTGGCGCGCTACAGTGTGGCACCCAACGACCCGCCCGAGACGACACCCGAGGCCGCCAATGACGATCAGCCATTGCCGAGACGGGAAAGAAAAAGCCGGCAGAACATTGAACAGCACGACGATATGGAAGATCAGAGTTTCTGGTCGCGTGCTAGACAGTATGTCCTGCCGGCGGTCTTAGTGCTCGGTGTGTTGCTGAGCTTGTTCACCAACCTGTTTTAGGCCATTTGGGCTACCTGTTCGGCGTTGACTTCGGCTCGTTCTTCTAACCAGTCCAAAGCGTCATCGAGGTGGTCCATGTCGTGGCCGTAGACATCTACAGCTTCGAGGTACATCTTCCGGGTGGCGGCGTTGTAGCTGATCGGTGAGCCAGGACGTAGGCGCGGGTCCAGTACGGCCACCATCCCGCGATCATTTGCCGAGTTACCGGCAATAAACGTCCTGCCATTTCGACGAGCAACAACACTACCAAGCTCAGTGTTGACACACCACGTTTTTCCAATGCCGTGCTCGGCAATATCTTTTCGAGTGGTATTAACAGATCCGCGAGCTGCAAAGCGCACCTCCCACTGGGTTTCACTGCGATTCACGATATTGCTGCGGTAACCAACCAGAGCGCATATCTCTTGAAATCGGTCGGCGTTAAGTTTTGTACCAGTGTAGAAGGTTCCAGATTTACCTTCCCTGAACCAACTGTACGTTCCGTCTCCCAACATGAGTCCGCGAAATAGCGCGAGGAGATTTGGTCTAGACGCGGTGTTGATAATCCACCGGGGGATAACTTTCTCTGCATCAAGCCAATTCCAAACATCTCGGTATGCAGAATATTGAACGGATCGGTGCGACTTCACTTCAGATTTTCTACGGCGCTGCCCAAGGACCAGGAGGTCTCGGATTCGAGATGAGTCATGTCCGTTTATTACCCACGTAATGATGTCGCCATTTCGGGTGTATTCCTTGCCCCCACGAATCGACATCTTTGTACCGTTCTTCTCCTGAACGTATCGGTTGAACTTGATATCCATCCGACCCAGGAGTTCGTCAATTTCGTCAACCACTGCCTGTTTTGCGGTGCTTTGAGACAGTGCGATGCTGTTCTTATACTTTGAGATATATCCATCACTTATGACCAGTCCAAGGAGTGTGAACCAGTCTCTTGGAAGTTTCGACTGACCTCTTGAAACTCGACCAGCTAGCGGGAGCTGGAATCTGTGTGGAAGGCTGTCGAATCTTGTTTTCATATAGTCAGGTGATTTGCTGACGTAGTATTCTTTACTGCCGTCAGCGCGAGTATTTATCGGTCGGATTTCCTGAGGTTGGACGAACATGGTGTGGTCGGGAGTTGCCACGATGTCAGCTACCCTATTTTTGAAACGAAGCAATGGCTCTGGCTCATCGTTGACCTTGATCGCTTTGACTTGGTGCTGTTCGATTGACGGCGCACCATTAGAGGTGGCAGTCCTGGTTCCCCGAGCTTTCAGCATCTGTGGAGGAATGCCGTAAACTGTGTCACCAACCTTAATTTCGTTATATGACTTCCATCCATCTGTTGTAAGTATCTCTGTTTCAAGGTCGAAGCATCGAATAAGTCGGCCAGCAGCCTGTTCTAGCAGTACAGCAGCATCTTGAACATAAATCCGGGTGTCTGCTGCCCACCTGTTCACACCAGCTTCGATCAGTGCAGCGCACCGGGCTTTGTCCACCGGGTTCATCGGTGCACGAGCTGGGCGATCAATGACAACCAGCGTATTGGTGACACCGGATGCATCAACACCAGTCATCAGCGACCTGGTGCCCACAATGACCGATGACACGTCGTTCTTCCAGTCCTCGATAGCCTGGGCGCGTCCGCGGCGGTCCCACTGTGTGTAGACGTTGAACGGCAGGTGTGGATCATCTTCGATAGCTTGTGCATAAGCTTTGGCCGCTGTTGAGGTGGCGCAAATGACCATGGCAGCGCCACGGTTTGCAAAGATCAGTTCCAACATATGTTCTTTGGCCCAGTCGTGGTGCAGCTTGGTGTCCATACGCAGTTTGCCCCACCGATCATTGGCGATCACATCGAGGTCTTCATCTTCTGGGTAGGGAATGTAGATCGCTGACTGATCATAGGCTTCGGCAAATGGTGTTTCCACATCGACGACATCACAGCGCAGCCCGGCTTCATACGGGAAGTCATCGGATAGGGTGGCCGAGACGGCAACGACCGTGGACCGCACCCGCTCGGGGTTGGCATCCACATCGGTGATGTCCTGGTCATCTTCCAATGATTGCAGTGCTTCTTCAAGTTGTTGCTGTGCCTTATCTGAGTCTTCGATACGGTGGGCCATGGGGTCGCGGGTCCACAAGCGGTGGAACAGGTTTGATGAAACATCAATCGGTGATGCTGCAAAACTTGCCACGACACCGCCAGATGGCATGGACTGTCGGATCGCCCAGCGAGCCGTGTCACGAATCGTGGTGGAGACCAGATCAATGTCGTCAATTAAGGATTCAATCGAGGACACATGACGCATCCGAATGTCCTGTGACAGCATTCCGTCGTCTTTGACCGCTTCTTTCAGTGATGCCAAGCGAACACCCAGGGCATCCAGTTCAGCGAACTCTTCATCTTCTTCGATCCAGACTTCTTCATCGGTCTTGGCGTCGCCAAGGTAGGTGTTGATCGCCTGGGTAACAAAGGGCAACAGTTCTTTGACCTGGGCACCGGCAGTCTTGACCATGGGCGAGGGCTGGGCGTCGGGATCATCAGAGTCAATGATGCGGTTGAGTGCTCGGGTGATGCGGGGCTCGGAGATTTCCACAGCCCCATTGGATCGCACGACCGAGGGCAGGGCGTGGGCTTCGTCAATGATGATGTGATCGAACGCGCCAAGAGTTTTGGAGTCCACGAGCACCGGAATGTTTTTGGTGGCTTGAATGGCGACCAACGTGTGGTTGGTAACGACAATGTCTGCTGCGGCTGCGGCCATTCGTGCCTGGTGACCTGCACAGGCGTTGTATGGGTCTTCGTCGTTGGAGCATTGGCCTGATGGCACGGAGACCAAGGACCATTCACGATCCATTGGTACAGGGCATTCGTCACGTTGACCGTTGATGGCATCTGTTGAGTGCATCAGCGCCCAGGTGAGCAGATCGACCAGGGTGCCGACCGTAGACTGGATGCCTGAGATTTTCATCGGGGCGGCTTTGCCTAGCGCGTCTTTGACCTTGGTCAGACGGGTGAACAGGTCTTCGTTCGATGATTGGCCGGCCTGTCGGAGGACACGCTGAGCAGTTTCGGTAGCAGCTTCACCACACACGTAGTTGCTGAATCCTTTGAGTACTGCCACCTGGGGTTCACTACCGTAGATCGCTTCGGTCGCCTTCGCGACAGCCGGAGCGTCTTTGGTGATGATCTGGCGCTGCAAGGCCAGGCCCTCGGTAGTGATCAGCGTACGCTGACGGTGCTCCACTGCTGCGCGGAAGGCGGGGGTAAGGTAGGTAATCGATTTACCAGTGCCAGTTGGTGCCTGCGCTGCCAGGTGCTTTCCTTCAGCTGCAAAAGCTCTTTCGATCCAGCGGGATAGGGTTGCTTGCGGTGCACGCGGCTTGGCATCGGGTAGGCCGGTGGTCTCGATGACCGCCTGGGTTAATAAGTCTTGTTGAGTTACATTCTGATCTTCCATACCAATACCGTGTCCGGCATAGGTCAGCGCTGCGTGGTGCCGCCAGAGCACCCCGCACCACGAGCACAGTAGTTGATACCCAGCGGGTTATCCTGGGACGGTGGCTCATCATCGGCGTATGGCGAGACGCTGTTGACCTCCAGATTGTCCGCGAGGTTGTCATCGCACTCTGGGCACCAATCGCACACGTATATCTGCTGGTCAAGCTGGTCTTCAGGAATCTGGGATAGGGTTTCAAGGAGTTCTCGGATCGTCATAGCTCAACCGTGTCCGGCAGCATGAAAACCGCATGAACATCATGTTCGAAAAGTGCCCGGACACTACCTGTGCATGACACCATCAACTACACTTGCAAACCGTCCGTCCATCGCACCGTTGAACACACCGCTGCCCGGCTATCAGTCCATTGAAACATTCGGCTCAGGAGCTGGCCACCACCGCGCCATCTGCGATGACAACCTCAACGTCCTCACCGAGCTACACAAGACCGGTGAGGTCTTTGACTTCATCTTCATCGACCCGCCGTATAACACCGGGCGCAGCCGAGACGCTTACCAGAACCGTTTTGACAGTCAACAGTGGCAAGCTGACCTGTTAGAGCGTCTACGGGCGTCCCAGCGCGTTCTAAGCCTTTCTGGAGCGATGGCGTTGACCATTGATTCCCGTTCACTGTCAGATGCGCTGGCTGTCGTGGAGCAGTTCATCACCAGGCGCTCTGGCTGGTGGTATCAGCTGATCACGATGACGACCAACCCCTCGGGTTCTGCCATGAAAGGGTTTCGCCGATCTCACGAATTCATCATCTGCATCCACCCGGCCTCCGGTGGACCACAGCCAACGAAACTGGGCGACCATTGGGGGCACACCTCCGACAAGAAGGTGGCTGGCACAGTGCAGTGGAACCGTTTACTGAAATCTGGCATCGGCCACACCGCACAGTCTTCCCCTGGTTGCTTCTATCCGATCTACATTGACCGCGCCACTGGAACAGTAGTGGGAATTGGTGAACCGGTGTCCCCTGATCACTATAAGAAGTTCAATGACCCCGACAAGAATATTGCCACCTGCTGGCCGATCCGAAAAGACGGGACACTAGGACGGTGGCGTGTAGCAGCAGGTACTGCCCGACAGCTCTTAGAGCGCGGCTTTGTCACCACCGGTCGGCTGGTGCGCGGCGATGAGCACAAGACGGCGATCAAGTACCTGACCTCTGGCATTGTGGACAAGATCGACCGCGGCGAATTCCAGGTCACTGATTACGATGAGATGACCGGCGCTGCCACCGTGGAGACTGACCAGGACCCTTCGGTGTTGCCAACTACGGTATGGACCGTCCCTTCCCACAATTACTCGGTGTATGGCTCCTGGTTGCTGCGGAAGCTGGTGCCACAGTGTGCGTTCTCGCATCCTGAGTCGATCTATGCGATGGAAGACCTTCTGCGTTTCTATGCTGCCAACCCCGATACCAGGATTCTTGATCTCTATGCCGGCTCGGGCACGATTGCCCATGCGACCATGCTGTTGAACTCGACCGATGGCGGTTCGCGCGACACAACGTCCATCACGCTCAACGAGGTAGCAAAGCAAGGTCATGTGCCAGGTAATAAATCCGGGGTCTTCCATGGTGTGCTGGTACCTCGTCTGACCGCTGCATCATCTGGCACCACTAAGGCGAAGAAGCCCGTAACGGGTGACTATGAGTTTCCGCTACGGGGCGCGATGGCTGATGGGTTGGCCGGGTCGGTTGAGGTGCTGGTGCCGGACGATTCAGCATCAGATCATGTCAGCCGTCGGCATCACTAAAAGATCGGTTAAACTCATGGCCATGAAGCGCAAGCACATTATCCTGACCGCTCTCACCGCGGCAGCCTTCACGCTCACCAGCTGTGGCGAGCCATCGGCCACTCAGCAGACCTGTGACCAGATTGCAGACCTCTATGAGTCTGTGGGCAATCAGTGGCTACCCGAGATCACAACTGGCATCAAAGACCGTGGCGCGGAACAGCACGCCGAACGGGTCGCTGAACAATGGTCGGACATTGCTCAGAGCTCCGGGGACAAACAAATTTCACAGCTGATGGACGAACTTCAGCCAGCATTCGACACGTACCGTGACTATGCTGACCAGCCGATGGGTGATCACCCGAAAGATGATGCACAATTCCAGCAAAAGTGGTCTGAGACTAGTGCTGCTATTGGTGAGCAGTGTTTATAGACCAAGCTTCAGAAGGTCATCTCGATAGGGTCGATGGTCTGGTCTGCCGATGACCGACGACGAAGCACATCGTTGATATTTGGCTCATCTACTGTTTGGAACCACTGCTGAGCATCTTCAAGTGTTTTACCACCTTGAATCTGCCGGTCAATCAGCCGATCCTTCACCGTTTGAACATCGGCGTCTAAAAACCATGTGTGGTCACACTGTGCTGCCACGCCAGTCCATGCTCCACTGTGGAGCAGGTAGTTGCCTTCTGTGATAATGACCTGAGTCTCCGGCGTGATTCGAATAGAACTAGAGATCGATTCATCAACTTCTCGTGAAAAGTCCGGGGCATACACCTCGTCGTCACGATCTTGCCTAAGACGTTGCAGAAGATGCTTATAGCCGTGCACATCAAAGGTCTCTGGAGCGCCTTTACGCTCAGATAGCCCTTGAATGCTCAGCTGCCGATTTGATAGATGAAACCCGTCCATCGGCACGTGCACAGCGAAGTCGAGTCTGATCATTTTGTTAAGTTCATGGGCAAAAAGTGCGGCAAAGGTCGTCTTCCCCGCTGCTGTAACGCCGGCGATGCCAACGATGGTCCGGTTTGGCTGTGGGGTGTGGTTCTGAAGGAAATCTATGGCGATATCTTGCAGCTGTCTCATACCCACCTAGTGTCCGGCACAGTTCACGTGCATCACTGGTGTCCCCAGAATAGGCTAATGTCAGCAGCATGAAAACAAAACGCCTTGTCACAACAACTTTCATCTCACTGCTCGGCATCACAGGCCTTACCGGTTGCGGAGGATCAGATACCGCTGCGGAAACCTGTCAAAAGATCGAATCGATCCAAGACGAGCACGGTGACAACATCTTCCCCAGAGTGAGCGGTGCCAGCATTCGAGGTGGCGAGGCCGCTGAAGAACTCGATGCCGTCTATTCGGATTGGCAAGAGGTTGGCAATGCCGCATCGGATGAGAAGCTTTCCTCAGCGATGTCCGACATGGAATTGGTCTTTGACGATTACCAAGAGTACATCTCAGCCTATCTTGACGAGGACGCCGATGAAGCCAACTCTCCTGACGACAAGAAAGACAACCGTGAGATTGCCCAGTCATCTGGTGCGATCATCGACGGGGTCTGCGGCGAGGTCTAGACCGCAACACCGCACAGCGCGCCGTCCACAGCCATACTAATCGTCTGGGACAGTGGCGGCGGTACACAGTTGCCTATCTGCCGATACTGGGATGCCACAGGGCCGTGTAGCGCCATGATTGGTGGAAAACCGGTCAACGCTGCGGCTTCCTCCACGCTGATCCTACGGACTGTTGCAGGTACGTCGGCTGCGGTGGCAGGCTCTCCACCGGATTTGAGGTGATCAAAGTAGTCACCATGCCAGGAGGTGTCACATTCACCGTCCAGAAAAGCCTGGTCAACGAAGGGTCCGCGTCCACCATCCATGTTGGCGGTCAACGTGCGCGACGGGCGGTCCATATCCAGCGGTCGTCCTGGCCCGTTGACGAAGATTCCCTGATAAGGGTTCCGAGCACGACCGATTACTGGGCGCTTCGATGGAATCACTCGGCAGCCATAGTGCGTGTCATTACCAGGTGTGCCAAACCGTGGCAGCGTGGCAAAGACTTCGGCCACCGTCATGTGCTGACCATCAGACGCTGGCATCTCAATAGCTTCGCCGTCCAATGTGCCGATGATAATCGCCCGTTTCCGGTGCTGCGGTGTGCCATAATCTGCTGCATCAACAATGTGAGTTGCCACGGTATATCCTGCTGTTTCTGCACGAGCAATGAACGTCTCGTAGACCTCTGAGAACCGCGCACCGGTGGCAAGTGTCGAGACATTTTCCATCACGAAGGCGCGGGGTTTTACCGCTGCCACAACATCCATGAAGACATGCACGTGGGCAGAACGAGGGTCATTTGGGTCTTGTGCACCAGCTCGGGAGAATCCTTGGCAGGGTGGACCACCGGCAATGACATCAACCTGTGGAAAGCCCAGGGTGCCGTTTTCCACATCTGCTTGCAGTTCTAGAACATCGCTGTAATGCTGCGGTGCTTCGTCCTGGAAGTGGGTCAGCCAGTTGTGGTGCGTAGCGGCAGCGTGCTTATCCGCTTCGGCAGTAGCCAAGGTCCTGTAGCCATGTTGGGCAAAGCCATAATCAAGCCCTCCTAGGCCGGAGTACAGGGAGATCATCGTCTTGGGGGATTCAGTATGCGGGGTCATACTTTATCCGTGTCCGGCGATGTACCTCCGATAATCATCGGGGTTATTCGCGTATTTGGTCGGTTCACGTTTGCGAAACTCAGGAACAGAAAAATACAAAGCTCATCATGGCTGGTCTTAGGCTCTCATGAAGTGAAAACGTGCCTGATGCTACGACTCGCGGGAAGAATTTTGGAGCAAATAAGCTATAGAAACGGATTCTTTAACGAAAAAGCCCCACCATGCCGTTTTCAGGCACAGTGGGGTGAGCCGTGAGGCTTATCCCTGTGTAGCTCTTTGCTATTCGATGCCGACAAGTACCTTTTGATATGGCACTTCCGGTAGTATGGGAGGCCGCCTTTGCCCCTTGATTATCCCTGGGCGCTCTGGGCCATTAGTATGCTCACGTCGGCGTTGCGTGGACTTACGGAGTATTCCGCGTCCTTGACTGTCCATCTCAGGATCATTCCAACGTGCGAGATTCTTTAGCCCTGATCCACCGATGAGTGATCGGTTGAGGCGTTGAATCCATGATCGGGCGGGACGGGATTTTCGGGGAGGTTGGTGTCTCCCGGCCTTGTTCCGG
>NZ_BAAGSP010000011.1:0-92485 GCF_054782375.1 Yaniella soli | reverse complement strand
TTTCGTCCAAACGGCTAAGCGAACCGCCGAGTGCGGTCCCGCATGCTCGGTGGTGTGAGAGGTGGGTCGGGAAACCCGACCCACCTACTCGATTGCCTCACGTGAGGCGCGTTCTAGTCAATGACGTTGTGGTCTGGACCGACTTCGAATTCAGCGAAGTTCTCGACACCATTTTCGTTGATCCACAGAGTATCGTGCTCACGGTATCCGCCGGCACCCGGCAGATGGTTGGGAATCGTGAGCATGGGCTCCATCGAAATCACCATACCGGGCTGCAGTTCGGTTTCGATGTCTTCGCGGAATTCCATCGCAGCTTCACGACCGTAGTACGGACTCATAACACCGAAGGAGTGCCCGTAACCAATTGGTGCGTATTTCAAAAGATCCTGACGCTCGAAGAACCGGTTCACCTCGGCCGCGACCTCTTGTGCGATGGCGCCAGGCTTAATCAGCGAGAGCCCCAATTCGTAGGCCTCCATGTTGATCTTCCAGATGTCCAGGGTGGCCTTGTCTGGTTGCCCCAAGGTCATCGTGCGTTCCACCGCAGTGTAGTGGCCCGACATCATCGGGAAGCAGTTGATGGAGAGCAGATCGCCCTTCTGTAGCTGGCGAGTCGTCGGCCAGTTATGCGCACCGTCAGTGTTGAGGCCCGCCTGCACCAAGGAGAACGTTTCGCGTAGCTCCTTACTCGGATACACTTTTGCGATTTCGGGCACCATGGCTTCAGTCCCCACAAACGCTAGCTCGTACTCGGTCACGCCCTCACGGATAGCGTTTTTGATGGCTCGAGCCCCGATTTCTGCGATCCGAGCACCTTGGCGAATGAGGTACACTTCTTCATCGGATTTCAACAGACGCTGCAGCATGATCGGTTCGGCCATGTCGACCAGATCAACGTTCTCGAACCAGCTCTGGAAGGACTTGTACTCATCGACGGTTAAGCCATCAAACTCGATGCCGAGCTTCGAAGGCTTGATGCTTTGCTCGGCTAATACCTGGTCGATGGCCCGGAAGAAGTTGGCAGCTTCCCAGTCTGAGTAGACAATGTTCTCACCGTAGGTGGTGCGCCATGGCATGCCACCATCGACCCACGGAGTCACGGTGGTGGATTTTTCTGGAGTGATGACCACCGCGAAAGTCCGTCCGAAAGGCGACGGCACGAAATCGGAGTAGTACTTGATGTTATGCATGCTGGTCAGCACGAAGGCGTCAAGATCATAATCCGTCAAGAGTTTCCTGGCGAGCGTCAGACGCCGATCGAATTCCTGGTTTGAAAAGGTCAGATCGAGCTGTTCCCCGTTGTGCTGGGTGAATACGTGGGGGACGTGTTGATGATCGGTGAACTGAGGTTTAGCCATGAAATCTTCTCTCCAGTTGAACGGTCGGGTCATAGTGGCGATCTACGCCATAGTGCCCATCCTAAGACGGGCTTAAAAGCCACTTCAAGATAAGGGTAACGGTGACTCAGCGTTGTCTTGGTCTCACGGTGTTAGCCAATGGCTTTGTATGCTCTGCTGAGATCACAATGTTGTATAAACTTCGGCTCTACTATTGTGAGTCTTTGTGGCTCAAATATAGCGTGGGACACCATTACCGGTTTCGAAATATCGAATACTGAAGGTGGCGAGATTTATGCGTATTGTCTGGAAAACCTTAGCGGGTGTCGCGATTGCTGCGCTGTTCTTTATCCTAGTCGGATACTTTGAGTTTCGTGTACAAATGCGTGAGCTGGGGCTCGCGCTCACCTGGGACCTGCAACCAAGCCACGTCACGATGAATGACATGGCGGTTGTCGAACGCGTGGTGTTGCTCCTCGTCTTCGGCATTGTCGCGATGCTGTTTCTGCTTCGTCGTCGGGGCCTTTCGAACGACACAGGTATCCCCGCGCTGGTGGCAGGGATCGGTCTCCTTGCGGTCTCTGGTTGGTACATGGCAACCGTCGACTATGCTCTTGAGCCAGTTGAAATGAATGACATGGGACAAGACTTCGGGTGGGGACAGCTGCTGGAAACCGGTGCGTTGAGCTCCATGACTCTGGCAATGGCCGCCCTGCTCTTGGTCATTGCAGCGTTGCAATTTGCGCAGGCCACAGGCAAACGAACAGCCCAGGATTGGGGTTATTAGAGCACCATTGCGGCAACCCAGCCAGCACCGGTGAGTGGGATGTTGTAGTGAATAAACGTTGGGATCACGGTGTCGCGGATGTGGTCGTGTTGACCATCAGCGGCAAGTCCGGCTGTTGAACCCAGTGTCGAGTCGGACGCAGGTGAGCCGGCGTCGCCAAGTGCCCCGGCGGTACCGATGATCGCTACGGTCGCCAACATAGAGAAGTCGAGCGACATGCACAGCGGAACATAGATTGCGGCGATAATGGGCAATGTTGAAAACGACGAGCCAATGCCCATGGTGACAATCAATCCGACGATGAGCATGGCCAATGCCGCCATCGCTTTATTATCCCCAAAGAAGTTCTGTACTGCTGTCACGAGGGGCTCGATTTGGTTGGACTCGATCATGACCGAAGCAAAGCCTTGAGCTGCGATCATGACGAATCCGATCAGCGCCATCATGCGCATGCCCGAGGTGAATACATCGTCAGCTTTATTCCACTGGACCACCCCGGAGATGAGGAAGATCGCCAAACCGACCAGCGAGCCTAGTAGGAGGCCGTCTGCGTCGGAGCCGGTGAATTGGATGATTAGCTGGATGGCGAACGTGGCAACGATGGCAACCAACGACATGATGATGTTGTATCGGGTTGGTGTTGGCTCGACAACGGTGCCACCAGCGATGGGTCGATCTTGGTAGGAGCGTGGTTTACGGTAGCTGATGAATACCGCAATGAGTAAGCCAACGACCATACCGGCAGCAGGGATGGCCATGGCTTGAATGATGTTAATGCCGGAGGTGTCGAGGCCAGCCTGCTCAATGTTGCCGAGCAGGATATCTTCGAGGAAGATCTTGCCGAAGCCGACCGGGAGCGTCATGTAGGTGGTCACCAGCCCGAAGGTGAGTACGCACGCGATCAGGCGACGGTCGAGTTGCAGTTTGTTCATGACCGTCAACAGGGGCGGGACTAGCAAGGGGATGAAGGCGATGTGTACTGGAAGGAGGTTTTGGGACATGATCGACATGGCGAGAATGCCAGCGATCAAAATGTAGCTCGTTGCCGTGACGGCCTTTTCAGACGCGCCATCTGCGTCCTTGTCGATCCTTTGGGTGAGCGTATCAGCGAGCGCTTTCGGTAGCCCGGAGGCTGCCACCGCCATCGCAAAAGCGCCGAGTAGCGCATAGGATAGGGCAATTTGTGCGCCATCTCCGAGCCCGCCTTGAAACGCGAGCATAGTGGATTCAAGTCCCATGCCTGCCATCAGGCCACCCACGAGGGCGCCGATAAAGAGGGCAATGACAACATGGACGCGCAGCAGTGCTAACAAGAGCATGACGGCGACGGCGATAACTACAGCATTCACGATCGCTAAGCATAGACCAATATGCGTGGGTGTTCGATTTCGCGTCATCGTGGGTTAACCCGCTGAACTCGCTGGGCAGTCTGTAACATTGCCTACAACCTTGCTAAGGTAGTGGTATGGATCACATCTCAGGTAATGAAGTGTCACGGGTCGTCGTTGGTGTTGATGGATCAGAACACAGCGAGCGAGCGTTTGATATGGCGCTCACAATTGCTCGACGGCGTCAATACTCCCTCAAGGTGATTACCACCTATACCGAGCCGGGCTATGAATATATACCGCCATCGATGCACGGTATGGCTAGAGAGCAGGCACAGCGTGACTTGGATGACGTGCTGGTCAGGGCTGAAGGCGTTGAGGTCGAGGTGAGTTCGCAGGCAATCGAGGGTGACGCTGCAGGTGTGCTGACTGCTGAGTCGAGCCAGGCTGCGCTAGTCGTTGTAGGCAAGCGAGGTCGGAGTCGATTTGCCGGACGGTTTCTCGGCAGCGTTTCGGCGTCGGTCGCGGCGTATTCTCGCTGTCCGAGTTTGATCGTGCCCGAAGATCGTGGCTCCGAGGAGCATTTGGAAACGCAATTCTCCAGGCTATCTGGGCAGCGCGAATTGACTGAGTTTGGCGTCATCCCCTCCGAAGAGCTCGATGATGCCACCGATTTCTCGGGCAGTGTTGTGGTGGGGGTTGATGTGGATGTCGATCCAGCGGAGCTCGTACTGCAAGCTGCACAATATGCTGAGGGGCATGACGCGACGCTGATTTTAGTGAGCGCTCAGCCATTTAGCAGTAGTTTGTGGCTCCCGATCTCGCCTATCTACGGGGCTGAAATCCCTGATCTACGCCAAGGCGTCGCGACGCGCCTCGCCGAGGTCGCCAACCATGTTGCTGAACAGACGAAGATTCCGGTGTCCTGGCGATTCTTTGACGCATCTCCCGCCGACGCGCTGGCTGGTGCGTCGCAAACGGCCCACGCAGTAGTCGTAGGCACACGTGGGCGCGGTGGTTTCACCGGTCTGTTGCTGGGATCTGTGAGCCAAGCCGTATTGAATCGCGCTGTTGCGCCGGTACTGGTGATTCCGACAACATCCGGCAGATAGTAGCGGTTACCTTTCAACCGTTTCGTGGCTGGCGGGGTGGCCCATCCGCGTAGAAATTTTTGCGGCGGCAGCGGTGCACTGCTTGATCAGTGTATCGATGGTGTGGTCGTCAATGCGATAGCTCGGTGCGGCAAGCAGCACCGTCGCCACGACTTGGCTGTGATGATCATAAACCGGTGCCGCAATACCAATTTCGTCGTCGAAGGTTTCACGGAGGTTGGTGGCATACCCGCGCTCACGCACTATCTCGAGGCGCTGCCGCAGCTCGTCTAATGTCCAGCCATCTTGCAGCCGGATAGTGCCCGAGTTGATAAGGTCTTCGACTGCGCTGAATGTGAGCTCTGCCAGAAAAATCTGCACCGTTGCAGAGCCGGTTGAAGTGTAGCGAGCGCCCAGCGGAGAAGTATGTTTGATCGTGCGGTCCGAGGCGATCTGCTCGACGGTGACTGAAGCTGCGTCTTCCCACAGAGCAAGCACCGTGGTTTCTTGTGACGTTGCTGCTAGCTCGTTGAGATAGGGGTGAGCGACCTGACGCACATTGAGGTTGGCTAGCAGTGGCCCGGCAATCGCGATCAGCCCCAGTCCTAGCTGGTATTTGCGTGTGGAAGGATCTTGTTCGACCCAGCCTTCGGATTCCAGGGTTGCTAAAAGCCGAGACACCGAAGATTTATGCAGACCAACCTGTGCGGCGATATCCGTGACGCCGACCAGCGGCGCTTCAGTGGAGAAGCACCGAAGCACATCAATGACGTTGTGAACCACGGAGTTTCGAGGGGAGCTCATGTCGCTTCCTTTCAGCGTGACTTCTAAGGATCATACGTCATTGAATGTGGTCCCGTTCATCTCGTTGGATGCGCTGGCCGAGCATGACAGAAATAATGTTCGGCTTCGACCTGAGCGCAACAAGAGCCAGGTCGAAGCCGAACGGGGTAGTACTAATCCTTGAGCGGTTTATGACTTGTTTCAGGCGACAGTGCTACTGCGATCAATGCGATGATTGCTGCAGCCATGAGATACCAGCCTGGGGCAATTGCGTTGCTTGTTGTGGCAATGAGTAGGGTAGCGATAGCCGGTGCAGTGCCACCGAATATAGCGTTCCCCAGATTAAAAGAAACTGCGAAACCGGAGTAGCGCACTCGAGTTGGGAAACTTTCGGCCAAGAAACTGGCAAGGCTTCCGTCGTTGAGAGTTAGCATCGCACCAAGCAGTACCTGGACCAAAAGGACGACGAGCACGTTATCCATGCCTAAGAGCATGAAAGCTGGGACAGTGAAGAGGGTGAACAGCACTGAGGCGCTTATGAGAATCTTTTTCCGTCCGAATCGATCTGACAGATGACCGGTGAGAAATATAAAGCCGATGTAAGTCACTAGTGAGATCGTGGTGGTGATGTTAGCCATCGTGGGATCCATGCCGGCCGTCTGCGACAGATAGGTTGGCATGTAGGTCAGGATGACGTAAAAGCCGACTGCGTTCAGCAGCACGGCAGCCGTGGCGCGAACAAGGGTGCGCCAGTGATCCCGGAACAATGCGAAGATCGGAGCTTTTATGACTTCGTCCTCTTGTGACATCTCCTTGAATACGGGGGAGTCTTCAAGTTTTCGACGAATGTATACGCCGATGAGTCCCAAAGGCGCAGCCAGTAAGAATGGCAATCTCCAACCCCACGATTCCATTTGCGCATCAGACAATGTCGCAGTGAGAACAGTGGCCATGAGTGACCCGAAGATCAATCCAGCCGCGGTTGAACCAGGCACCACGGCTGCATAGATGCCGCGGCGGCCTTCGGGGGCATATTCGACGAGGTAAGCGGAGGCGCCAGCGTACTCCCCGGACGCGCTAAAGCCTTGCATGACACGGAAAAACAGTAGTAGCGCCGGAGCCCAGAGGCCAATCTGTAGAGCTCCGGGTAGTAAGCCGATACATACTGTCGCGGCAGTCATAATCAAAATGGACCATGCCAGTGCGTTACGACGTCCGATCCGGTCGCCGATGTGTCCCCAGACAAATCCACCGATTGGACGCGCCAGGAATGAGACTGCAAAGAGCGCGAAAGTCCACACGAGACCCTCGGTGATATCGTCAGATGGGAAGAACACTGTCGCAATAACTACAGCGAGATAACTATAGGCGCCGTAGTCGAACCATTCAACAAAGTTTCCAATAAAACTTGCCGTAATAACTTTGCGGCGTTCCTTTTTGCCTATTCCGCTTGGATGCGTACGTTCTTGGCCAGATAAGGTTGGACCGAGATGTTGCCTAGAAGTTGAAGAAGAACTTGCACCTGACATGCTCCACCACCAAAGGTTAGATGTTGCCGTGATCGCAACATTGTTGCACGAGCACTAAAATACTAACCGTGACCTAAGTCACAGTCGAGGGTCTGTGTGAGCGATCTGTGCTAGCGGTGAATGCGGACCTTTCGGTGCGCTAAAGGTTGGTCATCTGATGCGGTAATCGAATAATGGGGCAAGTCACGTTATAGCGCCTCACGGACCAAGGTGTAGAAATTCTCCACGTGTTCGGCTGCGTGGCGCTCGGCCTCGTCGGGGTTTCCGGTCACGATCTGCTCGATGAGCTGCGTATGTTCAACGATGTGCTCGTGTAGCGATGGCAACCTATCGGATAGCGCAGCCCAGATTCGGGTCGCAATATTGTCGAGTCGAATGAGCGTTTCGGACAGGTGCTCATTTTGGGTTACGCCATAAATCATGCGGTGCACCGAGAGGTCATAGGCCAATAGGTTTCGCTGGGACTGTTTTGGATTCAGGCTTTTGAGTTCAGCCAATACCTCGAGTAGTTTCTCGCGCATGTCACCGCCGTGGGCTTCGGCGGCTCGACGTGCCGCGAGGGGCTCGAGTGCCTGGCGCACCTCAGACACGTGTGCCAATTCGGTGACATCCACCTGACTAGCAAAGGTGCCACGCCGAGGGTATGTGACGACCAGATGGTCTGATTCGAGTCGCTTGAGTGCTTCGCGCAGGGGTGTGCGCCCGACCCCCATTTCCTCGGCGAGCTGCTTTTCCATAATGGGTTCACCCGGCTCAATGTCCAACATGATCAGGCGGTCCAGCAGAATGCGATAGGCGCGAGCCGATAAGGACTCGCTGGTTGTGTTGACGGTGTCCAACGTGGTCATCAGTGTCCTTTCATTGATCTTATTGTGCACTACAAGACGAATATCCGCAGCGTTTGAAGTTTTTCTTGCCACCCCTTGACATACTTGTGACTGACATCATAGTCTGTGATCGACGTCTAATATATCAGGTGTCGTTCCGGATGCTGAAGGAA
The DNA here is from genome assembly GCF_054782375.1 of Yaniella soli. Classification (NCBI taxonomy): domain Bacteria; kingdom Bacillati; phylum Actinomycetota; class Actinomycetes; order Micrococcales; family Micrococcaceae; genus Yaniella; species Yaniella soli. The sequence goes on along the minus strand of NZ_BAAGSP010000011.1, from coordinate 84,630 downwards.
GTTGCATGACTCGTTATACCTCGCAGGTTGAACCATCACTGACCCAAGACTTGGCCGATCTCGATCCCGAAATCGCCGGGTTCTTGGACCAAGAACTTGACCGTCAACAACGCGGGCTCGAAATGATCGCCTCCGAAAACCATACTCCCATGGCCGTGATGCAGGCCCAAGGGTCGGTGCTGACCAATAAATACGCGGAAGGCTACCCCGGACGTCGTTACTACGGCGGCTGTGAACACGCCGACTCCGTTGAACGCTTAGCCATTGACCGAGCCAAGAATCTCTTTGGTGCCGAATTCGCCAACGTCCAGCCCCACTCGGGTGCTCAGGCAAATGCCGCTGTCATGCACGCGCTGATTCGTCCAGGCGACACCGTGATGGGTCTCAACCTAGCCCACGGTGGCCACCTGACCCACGGCATGAAACTGAACTTCTCAGGACGTCTCTACAACATCGTGCCCTACTCGGTGCACGAAGACACCTACGAAGTCGACATGGACGAGGTGGCGCGGCTGGCCCACGAACACCAACCCAAAATGATCGTTGCAGGGTGGTCCGCCTACCCACGGCAACTCGACTTTGCTCGCTTCCGTGCAATCGCTGATGAAGTCGGTGCCTACTTATTCGTGGATATGGCGCACTTTGCGGGATTAGTGGCAGCAGGACTGCACCCGTCACCGGTGCCACACGCTCACGTCTCGACGTCGACGACCCATAAGACACTCGCTGGCCCACGCGGTGGCATTATCTTGTCCAACGAGGCAGATATCGCCAAGAAAATTAACTCGGCGGTCTTCCCCGGGCAGCAGGGCGGCCCGCTGATGCACGTCATCGCGGGCAAAGCGGTGGCATTCAAGGTCGCAGCATCGGAAGCTTTCGCACAACGCCAGCGCCGCACACTCGAAGGTGCCAAAATCCTGGCCGACCGATTGTCTCGGCCCGACGTTGCGGATGCCGGTATCTCGGTATTGACCGGTGGAACCGACGTTCACTTGGTATTAGTTGATCTGCGAAACTCCGTGCTCGATGGTAAGCAGGGCGAAGACCTGCTGCAAGAAGTCGAGGTTACGGTCAACCGCAATGCTGTGCCTTGGGACCCACGCCCGCCGATGACCACTTCCGGGCTGCGCATCGGCACACCTGCGCTGACCACCCGAGGTTTTGGCGCCGAAGCATTCGAAGAAGTCGCCGACATCATCGCGCTGACGCTGATCGCAGGGGCCACCGGCAACCGCGAAGGCTTGGGCGCGCTGGCTAAGCGTGTTGAAGCGCTCGCGGAAGCTCATCCACTGTACCCAAACCTGGAACCGTTCGGAGCATAACCATGGCAGAACTCCTCCCACAACATCCTGACTTTCTGTGGCGGAACCCAGACCCTAAGCCCTCCTACGACGTCGTTATCATTGGCGCAGGCGGTCACGGGCTGGCGACGGCACACTATTTGGCCTCCCGTCACGACATCACCAATGTTGCGGTGATTGAAAAGGGCTGGCTCGGTGGCGGCAACATGGCGCGCAACACGACGATTATTCGCTCCAACTACCTCTGGGACGAATCCGCCAATATTTATGAAACCTCCCTGAAATTGTGGGAAGAACTCCCGCAGGAACTCGACTATGATTTCCTGTTCTCCCAGCGCGGTGTGCTGAACCTGGCCCACCACGTTTCCGAAGCCCGCGATTCGGTGCGTCGTGTGAAAGCAAATGCGCTCAACGGTGTGGACGCCGAATGGTTGACCCCACAAGAGGTCAAAGACGTTGTGCCGATCATTAACATCTCGGATAATATTCGCTACCCGATTATGGGGGCCACCTACCAGCCGCGTGCCGGTATCGCCAAGCACGACCATGTGGCCTGGGCGCTCGCGCGGTCTGCTGATGCGGCCGGTATCGATCTCATTCAGAACACCGAAGTCACCGACATCCTCGTAGAAGGTGGCAAAGTCACCGGCGTCGAAACGACGCGCGGCGCAATCCGTGCCGGCCAGGTGGCCATGTGCGGAGCCGGTCATTCCTCGGAACTGGCCGAGATGGCCGGGATCAAACTGCCCATCCAATCTCACCCGCTCCAAGCGCTGGTCTCGGAACTGTTTGAACCCGTCCACCCCACCGTGGTGATGTCCAACCACGTTCACGTCTACGTATCCCAGGCGCATAAGGGCGAACTGGTGATGGGTGCTGGCATTGATACCTATAACGGTTTCGGGCAACGCGGTGCCTTCCACGTCATCGAAGAACAAATGGCTGCGGCCGTGGAGTTGTTCCCGATCTTCGCTAGGGCACACGTGCTGCGCACCTGGGGTGGTGTGGTCGATACGACCATGGATGCCTCACCGATCGTCAGTAAGACCGAGGTCGATGGCCTCTACGTCAACTGTGGGTGGGGGACCGGTGGTTTCAAAGGCACGCCCGCCGCCGGATACGCCCTGGCGCACACGATCGCCCATGATGAACCACACGAGATTAATGCACCCTTTAGTCTCGAACGCTTCGAAACCGGTCACCTGATTGACGAACACGGCGCGGCCGCCGTGGCTCACTAACGAAAGGCAATTGCCATGATGCTTATTGATTGCCCGTACTGCGGGCCACGCAACGAAACAGAATTTGGGTATGGCGGCCAAGCACACGTGGCCTATCCAGCTGACCCGTACGCTTTGACCGACGCCGAATGGGCACAATACCTGTTCTACCGTGCCAACCCGAAAGGCGCGTTCGCCGAACGCTGGGTGCATGCTATCGGCTGTCGCAAATGGTTCAACGCCATTCGTGACACCGTCACCTATGAATTCTCAGCCACCTATCCGGCAGGCTCGCCTCGCCCCGACGTTTCCGGAGGTTCCCAGTGACACACTCCTACCGCCTCACGCCTGAACAGGCAGCATATGCCGTGGTTGATCATCACGAACACGTCGATACGGTGATCGATGGCAAACAGTCCAAAGCCCTGCGCGGCGACACCGTAGCCTCAGCTACCCTGGCCTCCGGGGCGCGCTCTTGTGCCAACTCGCTCTACTGGAACCGCCCACGTGGCGTATTTGCTGCCGGCGTGGAGGAACCCAACGCACTGGTGCACTTGTCACCACGGCACGCAGGTGACGTCGAGGAATCCATGCTGACGGCAACCACGGTGCCGGTCACCGCCGGTCTTGAAGCGACACATCTGCGTGGACTTGGTACGCTGGATCCGGCCGAGGACCAGGCTTACTACGACCACGTGCACGTCCACACCGACGTATTGGTGGTCGGAGCCGGCCCGGCTGGCCTGTCTGCGGCAGCCAATGCGGCACAATCCGGGGCACGGGTACTGGTCATGGATGAGAAACCATGGGCCGGTGGCAGTCTGTTGGATGCACCATATGAATCCATCGATAATGTGGCCGCTCCAGAATGGATCGCCACCACGGTGACTGCACTGCGCGACACTGACGACGTCGAACTCATGTCCGATACCACCGTGACCGGTATCTACGACTCGAACTACGTGGTTGCCGTCGAACGTCGCACCCACCATTTGGATGAAGCCCCGGGTCAGGGCGTCTCTCGCGAACGGGTGTGGCACGTTCGGGCCAACCAGGTGGTGTTAGCCACCGGTGCGCATGAACGTCCGCTGGTCTATCAAAATAATGACCGTCCGGGTATCATGCTCGCGTCGGCAGTCCGCACCTACCTGAACCGCTATGCCGTGCGTGCGGGTCGACACATCGCGATTTTCACCACCAACGACTCGGTGTACCCGCTGGTCAACGAGCTGGCAGAAACCGGTGGGGTCGTGGCTGTGATCGATGCCCGATCTTCGGCCTCGGCCGCCGCACAACAAGCTGCAGCCAACGGGGTCAACGTGCTCATCGGCTCCGCGGTCGTGGACACCCATGCCGGTGACGACAACGAACTCAACGCCATTACCGTCGCCCCGATGAACGGCAAGCTGGACTTCGGCAAAGCTGAACGCCTCGAGGTCGACACCCTGGCGGTGTCGGGTGGCTGGTCGCCGGTGGTGCACTTGCACTCCGGCCGCAACGGCAGCATCGAGTGGGACGAACGGGTCCAAGGCTTCGTCGCCGTCAACTCGGTCGCCGACATGCATGTAGCCGGAGCACTGACCGGCAAATACTCCACGGCGACGGCGCTGACCTCTGGTGCACAAGCTGGTGCCGCAGCAGCCACAGCGGCCGGTTTCGCGACCGATGCCAAAGCTGCGCGTGCCATCGAGCTACCCTACGGCCCAGTCCACCCCTTGTGGTTGGTGCCCTCACCTGACGGGGACCAGATAGAACACTACGAGAGCCATTACGTCGATCTGCAGCGCGATCAAACCGTGGCAGATATTCTGCGGGCCACCGGTGCCGGGATGAGCTCGGTGGAACACGTCAAACGCTATACCTCGATCTCCACCGGGGCCGACCAGGGCAAGACCTCGGGTGTCCCAACCATCGGGGTGATGGCGGCGATCCTTGGGATTGATGATCCATCGCAGATCGGCACCACCACGTTCCGTCCACCGTTTACTCCGGTTGGTTTCGCCGCGCTGGCCGGGCGGCGTCGTGGTGGACTCTACGATGCCGCACGCACCACACCGATGCACCAGGCGCACGTGGCTGCCGGGGCCGTCTTCGAAGACGTGGGTCAGTGGAAACGCGCCTGGTACTACCCGAAACCCGGCGAGACCATGGACGAGGCGGTGTACCGTGAATCGGCTGCCGCACGCGAATCGGTCGGCATGTTCGACGGCACCACGCTTGGCAAGATCGAACTGCGCGGCAAAGATACCCCGGAATTTTTGGACCGCATCTACACCAACGGTTGGAAAAAGCTCAACGTGGGCATGGGCCGCTACGGTGTGATGACCTCCGCGGATGGCATGATCTTCGACGACGGCGTGACCTTGCGCCTGGCCGAAGACCGCTACTTTATGCACACGACCACCTCTGGCGCCGCCGATGTGCTCGACTGGATCGAAGAGTGGTTGCAGACCGAATGGCCCGAGCTGGACGTCTATGCCACCTCGGTCACCGAACAGTACGCAACCATCGCCGTTGTCGGCCCCAAATCCCGTGATGTGGTGGCCAAACTTGCCCCGGATGAGGACTTCTCAGCCGAAGGGTTCAAGTTCATGGAATTCCGTGACATCACCCTGGCCTCCGGCATCCCGGTTCGCGCCAGCCGTATCTCGTTCTCGGGTGAACTCGCCTGGGAGCTCGCGACACCATCCTGGTATGGCCTAGCCCTGTGGGAAGCGGTCGCTGAAGCCGGCCACCAGTTCGACATCACCCCGTATGGCACCGAAACCATGCACGTGCTGCGTGCCGAGAAGGGGCTCATCGTCGTCGGACAAGAAACCGACGGCACCGTGACCCCGCAGGATGCCGGGCTGGAATGGATAGTGGCCAAACATAAGGGCTTCGTCGGCAAGCGTTCGTATTCTCGAGCCGACAACGTCCGTGATGACCGCAAACAGCTCGTTTCGGTGCTCCCGGATGACCCGGCTTTCCGCCTGGAAGAAGGCGAAGCCTTGGTGCATATGGACACACCCCTCGATGTTGCGGCCGGACCAGTGGCACAAGAAGGCTGGGTCACCGCATCATATAACTCCCCAGCACTGGGCCGAACCTTCGGACTGGCGCTGATCAAAAACGGGTTTGCTCGCCAAGGCGAAACCCTCAAGGCCCTGGTCGGCGATGATGTCGTGACCATGAAGATTGGGCCAACCGCTCTCTACGATCCTCAAGGAGCACGTCGCGATGGCTAATGTACAACACCTCCGCCACTCACCACTAGAGCCCCGAATCCAAGAGCTCGAGCAGGCCTCCGGTGACGCCGTGGCACTTCGTGAAGTACCGTTCACCACCATGGTCGGGCTCCGTGCCGCCCCGGGAAGTACAGGTCACGAAGCGCTCGCCTCGGCGCTGGGTGGGTTACCGGCACAAGTCGGCGACGTCGTCGGCGATGTCGACTCGACCGCCGTGCTATGGTTGTCGCCCGATGAGTTCCTGGCCGTTGACCAGCCCGATACCGGGTTGGCCGCCAGCCTGGAATCAACCCTCGGTGACAATTCGGGACAAGTCCTGGATCTATCGGCCAACCGAACCTTCATCGAACTATCCGGTGAGGCCTCCGAACCAGTCCTGCGCAAGACCGTGCCGCTAGATCTGCACCTGCGCTCCTGGCCGGTCAATAAGGCCTACGCCACGCAAGTGGCACTGACACCCGTCATGGTGTGGCGGGTTGCCGAACACACCTGGTGGATTGCGCCACGCATTTCGTTTGCTGACCACGTGGTCAATTTTCTCCTCGACGCCATGCTCGAATTCCGGGAGGGGTAAACCATGGCTTTAAGCGTGCTGGATATGTTCTCTATCGGTCTTGGACCTTCTTCATCCCACACCGTTGGTCCCATGCGGGCAGCCGCCCAGTTCATTAACAGTCTGGATGCCGAAACGCTCGAATCCACCACGCGTGCCAAGGTCGAACTGTTTGGTTCGCTTGGCGCGACCGGTGTGGGGCACCACTCCGATACCGCGGTGATCCTTGGCCTCGCCGGGTACGACCCGGCGCGCATCCTCCCTGCACAAGTGGATGACATTATCGCGGGAGTCCAGGAGTCCGGCACGCTTGAGATCGCGGGCACCAAGACCATCGCATTCGATCGCGCCCAGGACGTGGTGCTGAACCTTTCCAAATCCCTACCGGGCCACCCCAACGGCATGCAGTTCACCGTGTTTGATGCTGACGGTGTCCAGTTGGCTTCGGAGATCACATACTCCATCGGTGGCGGCTTCGTGGTCACCGAGGACGAACTCGATAAACCGTTGACCACCGAACGCAAAGTCAAACACGACTACCGTAATGCGGATCAACTACTCGAGATGTGCCGCACACAGGGAAAATCTATTGCGGAGATCACCTGGGAGAACGAAATCGAATGGCGCAAACCCGATGAGATTCGTGCTGACATCCTGCATATCTGGCAGGTCATGCAGGATTGTGTGCAGTCAGGTATCGAGCGCACCGAGACGACACTGCCAGGTGGTTTAAAGGTCACCCGACGTGCGCCAAAACTGTATAAGCAACTCAGCGAAGGTGGCGCCACCGAAACGACCGGTGGTAATGCCAAGGACGCGCTGCGCGGTTTGGAATGGGTCAACCTCTACGCCCTGGCCGTGAACGAGGAGAACGCTTCGGGTGGGCGCGTGGTGACAGCCCCGACGAACGGTGCCGCCGGGATCATTCCGGCGGTCATGCATTATTACAGTCGTTTTCTCGATGACGTGACCGATGAGAAGATCGTGGAATTCATGCTCACCGCCGGGGCGATCGGCATCATTATCAAAACCCAAGCATCGATTTCTGGTGCCGAAGTGGGGTGCCAGGGCGAAGTCGGTTCTGCGTGTTCTATGGCTGCCGCGGGGCTGGCCGCCGTGATGGGCGGCACCCCGGTGGAGGTCGAAGATGCTGCCGAAGTCGCCCTGGAACATAATCTCGGCATGACCTGTGATCCGGTAGGCGGTCTCGTCCAAATCCCATGTATCGAACGCAACGCCATTGCCTCGGTCAAAGCAATCAACGCAGCACGCCTTGCCCTCCACGGCGACGGCAGTCACAAAGTCAGTTTGGACCAGGCCATCGAGACGATGCGTGCCACGGGTGCAGACATGATGGACAAATACAAAGAAACCTCCCGAGGCGGGCTTGCTGTCGCTGTCACGCGGCCTGAGTGTTAGTTACCGGCCAGACAACTCGCACATCATTTCATAACCGGGGGCACGTTCTTGTGTCCTTACGCGTGCTGCATAGCTCGTTTCGCGCCATGGTTGCGGTGCGTTTTACGCCAGGTCACCAGCACCACGCTTATTAGTCCTGCCAAGGACAACAGGAGCCAAAGACCAAGCGGTGGCAGTACACCACCGGTGTCGAATGTCCCACCAGCAATCAGCGAGCGCAATCCGTTGACCACGTGGGTCAGTGGTAGCCAGCCATGCAGATTCTGTAAGAACTGCGGGGCGGTTTCAATTGGATACGTGCCGCCTGCAGCGGATAACTGCAGCACAATCAACACCAGCGCAATAAAGCGGCCGGGTGCGTCCAGGACAGCAATGAGCATCTGATTCACGATGAAGAATGTGAGACTTGCGAAGAAGCATAGTGCATATACGCCCGCTGTTTGTGCCATATCAATACCGACGACAAAGCGTACAAAGGTGACCATTAACGTACTTTGGACAAATGCCATACTGAACGCTGGGGTCAGGCTGGTTAACACGGCACGAAGACGGGAATCGGCGGTCGCGATACGACGCAGATTGATTGCAGGTTGCATTAAGAAATACCCCATGGCTCCAACCCACAGCGCCAGGCCCATGAAATATGGGGCCAGACCCCAGCCATATCCGTCTACCTCATGCAGACGTTGCTGCTCCAATGTGACCGGATCCGCGGCGGTGTCAGACAGGTGGTCGCTTTGCCTATCGGAATACCGAGGAACATCGTCTTTGCCCTCATCAAGCCCCGCCGCAAGATCATGTGCTCCGGTGTCGAGCTGATCAAGTCCACTGTGCAAGTCACCAGCTCCTGCACGTGCATCGTCGGCGCCCGATGCTAGGTCGGTCGTTCCGCTGTTTAACGCGGTGGCGCCATGATCAAGGGTCTCAAGGCCGGTGCTGAGCTCACTTGAGGCAGTCGCTGCACTGCTAATAGCACCGGACAGCTGTTGTGTGCCATCCACGAAAGTGCCGCTGGCTGTCGTGAGACGATCTGCAGCCTCGTGCATCCGTTGGCCGCTGTCGTGACCTCGGTCCGCCCCGGTGCGAGCACGGTCTAAAATCTCTTGTACTTGGGTCATGTCTGTCGATAGCCCGGCCAGCCCGGTGGCGGTGCCGTCTGACGTCTCGGCGCCAACCACGTCTGCTACCTTTTGGTGCAGTGTTTGGGCCTGCTCTTGTGCGTTTTCATTGGCCGTTTGGGCTGCCTGGGCGTTGTCCGTCATCGCTTGCACCGCAGCCAGGCGTTGGTCATCGGTTAACTCATCCCAGCTGTCTAACAACTCCTGGCTTTCGGCAGTGATATCACCAGAGTGTTGTGAAGCCGTCGTGAGAAAATCATCAATGTTTTCAGAGGTTGATTCAAGGATTTGGGTATCGTCGAGGGCGGTCTGGGCATCAGTCGCCAAAGTGTCGACCACCGACGATGCATCCTCAATATCAGCAGCTACGTTTTGTAGACCTCCAGCAAGCTGTTGCGCCTTCCTGTCAATATCCTCAGCTGTCTCAGGCAAACTTTGGGTTTCGGCTTCCAGGGTAGCGAGGCCGGAGGCTAGCTCGCGCGACCCAGAAAGGGCTTCATCCGTACCCGCTGCTAGATCAGCGGCACCGTCGGATAGTGTATCGGTCCCATTGGTGAGCTCATCAAGACCCACGACCAGATCGCCGGCTCCCGTGTGAGCACTCGAGGTGCCATCAGACAGATCATGTGCACCGTCGGCTGCATCATCAATTGCTGACCCAATCTGCGTGAAGCCAACGGTCATCTGTGCCACAAACTCTTCACCGACTTGCTTGGACACTGACGAGCGCACTGCTTCGCCAACGGTCCCGGCAATATTGCCGGCAATAATATTCGACGCATCATTGGTCATAATCGTGAGCTGCGACTGGGCTGCTGCCAAAGGGTCCTCATCGCCCAACGATGCAGCGCTTGACGAGAAGTTGTTGGGAATTTCCAAAACTGCTCGAACGTCCCCTGCTTCGAGGGCATCGTGGGCTGTGTTTTTGTCCATGGTTGTCCAGCTGAAACTCTCATCAGAGTCCAGTAACGTCTCGGTGAGGTCGTCGCCCAACTGAAGTTCTTCGTCCTCTGTGGTTGTGGCAGGCTCATCTTCGTTCACGATGGCCGCCGGCATGACATCTAAGGAACCGGTCGGATCTTTGACGGACCAGACCAACAGGGTGGCATAGATCAGTGGGATGACAGCTAGCGCCGTCAAGATAATCGTCAACTGAACCTTGGGGTTGAGACGGGACATAAACGAGCTCCCAAGCCGCAATGCGGGCACTACTTTGACAGGTGTAAATATTACAGGTGTAAACTTATCCTGCTATGCTTGGGTGTGTCAATCTGGCAGAACGTCGAGAAGAGTTGGTGTACGGAGATGGTGAAGGTGGCCTCGAGGCTTGAAGGTGCGGATGGATCGGTCAATCCGCGCGCTGAGCGTTCTCAGGTCGCGCTGATTAATGCAGTCACCGAAGCTCTGGACGGGGGGCAGCCGGGAGAAAGCTTTAGTGTTGCTGAAATTGCACGAGCAGCAGGAGTGAGCCGACCCACCCTCTATCAACACTTCGGTGATCTGCCAAACCTCATGCGTGCAGCGGCACTGCTGCGACTCAAGTCGCTATTCGAGGCGGTGCCGGCATTGCAGCCACACCCGACGACGCCTTGGGCAACGGCGGCTGCCACGGTGCTGCAAGCTTTACTTCAAGAACTAGGGCCTCGTCGAGCCTTTTATGTAGCGGTTTTGGACTCAACCGCTGGACGAGAGGTGCGAGAAGACGTGATTGAGTTTCTAGCTTCGAGGATCATTGACGTGCCAACCCTTGGATCGGTCATCAAGAAAGCAGAGTCCACTACTGAAGGTCTGCGCGAGCACGCAATGTTTCTCGCTGCCGGTGCACTCTGGCGCACGGAACGCTGGCTGCGGGACGATCATCCAGAGCCGGCCTCCCAGCTTGCAGATCGCTTGAGTCATATCCTGGCCACTGCCGGTGGGGTGCAATAAGCGTAAGGGTGGGACGCGCGTTCTGAAAGTCACCACCGGGCTTTCTTGAAAGGTCGCTTTCAAAACTGATCCTGATTACACTACAGCGATATGGAACGCGTAAACGATCGCCTGGTTTCCTGGGCTTCCATGATGGACGACCAAACGCGACACCAGGCGATGACCTCTGCTGAGTTGGATTTTGTCTACCCACACGTTGCGCTCATGGCCGATGCACATCTCGGCTATGGTGCGACCGTGGGATCGGTGATTCCAACGGTGGGTGCTGTCATGCCCGCAGCCGTCGGTGTGGACATCGGGTGCGGCATGATTGCCGTCCAAACCCAATTTAAACGCTCGGATCTGCCGAGCAGTTTGCAGACACTTCGTGAAGACATTGAACGCTGTATCCCGGTCTCCGCGGGCAAATACAACCACACAGTCCATCCAACCGCAGCACCACGCATCGACGAACTTGAAACCAAAGCGTTAGAAAACGGTCTTGATCCGGATTCCTTTGCTAAAAACTGGCGTCTCCAGTTGGGCACCCTGGGTGGAGGCAACCACTTTATTGAAGTCTGTGTCGATGAAGAAGACACCGTCTGGACGTTTCTACACTCGGGCTCCCGGGGGATCGGCAATAAAATCGCCACCCACCACATCGGGATCGCAAAGAGCCTGCGGCATCAAGCGGGGGGTCGGCTGCCGCACGCGGATCTAGCCTGGCTCGACGAAGGCACCGATGAGTTCGACACCTATATCCAGCATTTGCGGTGGGCTCAGCACTTCGCACTACTCAACCGCGAAGAAATGATGGATCGCGTCAACCAACAGCTGGGCCGCTGGGTCGGCGAACCCGTCCAGGATATGCAACGCATCAACTCGCATCACAACTTCACCGAACAAGAAGAACACTTCGGCAAGACCGTGTGGGTCACGCGCAAAGGTGCCATCCGCGCACGCACAGGAGACATGGCCTCAATCCCTGGCTCGATGGGCACTGCGTCCTACATTGTGGAAGGTGCAGGCAATCCTCACGCGCTGGACTCAGCACCACATGGGGCCGGACGCCAATATTCTCGCCGGGCTGCTCGTCGCAACTTCACCCAGGACGATCTGCGCAAAGCCATGACGGGCATCGAATATCGGGACACCGATAAGGTGATCGATGAGATCCCACAAGCGTATAAGCCCATCGATCAGGTGATGGAAGACTCCAAGGATTTGGTGACGATCCGCCACACCCTGCACCAAATCGTAAACGTCAAGGGTCAATAGCGTCGCTGGTGGATAATAGAAGACATGTCTTGGATGGATCAGAACCCGTATAGCACCGGCTCGCGCATGTATCAGCGCGTTTTGATCGCCGGGATGATCATCCTCGGCATTGGTTTTATTGTTGCTATCGTCGGTGGATTAACCTCCACCCGAGCGCTGTCTATGACCTCCCTGTGGATCATGGGCGCCGGACTGATCACGCACGTGATCGCCCAAATCATCCGAATTTCTGGACGTCGCAGAGAACTGCGCGAAAGTCTGGAAGCCGACCGTACACGTCGTGAACAGCGTGGAAAGGACTCAACATGACTGTTGATATCACCGGCCGAGAATATCCTGCCGTCGGCCCGTATCAGGTCGGCAGCGAAGATATTCGCAGTTTTGCAGCCGCGGTGAAAAATATGCACTCGTTTCACCACGATGTCGGCGCCGCCCGTGCAGCTGGTCACAAGGACCTCGTGGCTCCGCCAACCTATTTGGTGACCATTGCCCAGCGTGCCGAAGCACTGATGATCAACGACCCGGATGCAGCAGTCGACTTTTCTCGTGTCGTACACGCCGATCAGCGCTTCACCCACCATCGTGCCGTCGTGGCAGGCGATGAATTATTCGCACAGGCGACCGTCGCCTCGGTTAAAGAGCTCGCCGGTAATCGTCTGCTGACCACCACAACACAGATTTCCAACGCCGTTCGATCGCCCGTTGCCACCATTACCTCCACGTTGCTGATCCGTGGATAAGGACACTTCATGCCGACTATCGAAAATCTCACCAAAGGCGACGTGATCGCCACCCGCAACATCGGTATCACCCGTGCAGACCTCATCCGATACGCCGGAGCCTCCAAAGACTTCAACCCCATCCACTGGTCAGATGCCAGCGCGCAGTCAGCCGAGTTGCCCGGGGTGATCGCCCATGGCATGCTCAGCATGGGCCTGGCCGTGGACGTCGTGACCGAATGGGTCGAAGACCCCACCGCGATTATCGATTATCAGACGCGGTTCTCTTCGATGCTTCCGGTTGATGAAACCACAGACAGTTTCGATCCGGCGCGGCCATTTGAAAACCCGAAGGCGGGGGCCCAACTAGAGGTCACCGGAAAAATCGGTGCCATTGACGAAGAGACCAAGGTCGTCCGGGTGGATTTATCGGTGACCAATCCCGCCGACGACAACGCCCGCGTGCTGACACGCGCGCAAGTCCAGGTGCAGCTCTAACCACATGTCTGAAAACTTGCTGGCCAACCACACCACCGCTCGCGTCGGTGGCCCCGCCACGACCTGGATTGAAGTATCCACTGAAGAACAGCTCACCACCGCGGTAGCCGAAACAGACGCGACAGAGTTTCCACTGCTCGTGCTGGCCGGTGGATCCAACATGTTGGTCGCCGATGAAGGGTTTCCCGGTACGGTAGTGCAACTTGGCACTGCCGGCATCGATGTCATGGAATCGAGCAATTCGCACGTGCACGTACGGATCGCGGCCGGTCATAACTGGGATGCTGTCGTCGCCTGGTCAGTGACCGAAGGTCTCACCGGCATCGAAGCGCTGTCTGGTATTCCCGGCTCTACCGGTGCCACGCCCGTCCAAAACGTTGGCGCCTATGGGGCAGACATTTCCCAAACACTGGTCAGCATCCGTGCTTGGGACCGGCAAGCCCACAAAGTCGTTGAGCTCACCGGACCGGAGTTGGAATTTGGGTATCGCGATTCGATCATCAAGCGCACCATCGAATCCTCAACTACCAACTTTCATCACGCATCACCACGCTGGATCGTGCTAACGGTCGATTTGCACCTGACCAAAACCGGTCAGACTGCCCCGGTCAGATACACCCAACTGGCTCGTGCGCTGAATGTGGAACTCGGAGACAGTGTGCCTCTGGAACACATTCGTCAGACAGTACTCGACCTTCGTGCGACCAAAGGTATGGTGTTGGACTCTGATGACTACGACACATGGTCTACCGGTTCATTTTTCACCAACCCAATCGTCGCGGTCGAAGCGACCCAGCGACTGCCAGACGACGCCCCACGCTTTGCGCACCACGATGAAACTTCCGAAACCGAAACCGTCAAACTCTCGGCTGCCTGGCTGATCGACCACGCTGGATTCAACAAAGGCTTCGGACTCAACCACGAGCCCGATACCGTCAACGGCCGTGCTGGGCTTTCGACGAAACACACACTGGCATTGACCAACCGTGGCGCTGCGACGACCAACGATCTCATCACAATCGCTACGCTGGTCCGAGACGGTGTGGTAGAACGCTGGGGAATCACCTTGGTGCCAGAGCCTGTGCTGATCGGCGTGCAATTGGGTCATCACTAGACGCATTTGCAAATACTTCCGCCACATTGGCATGATGACACAGTCCCAAGTGTCAGGTAAGCCGGATGGAGTTGCTCTCATGTCTGCGGTCGAAACAGCCTCGTCGACACGTGTCGCCAGGCATACGCCGAAACGTCGTTACCGACCAGATTTGCATGGTATTCGCGGCCTCGCGATTCTGGGTGTGGTGCTCTTCCACCTGTTCGGCAATGGTCAGGTGTCCGGTGGTATCGACATCTTCCTCACCGTCTCGGGCTTCTTGTTTACCGCCATGCTATTGCGCGAAGCCGCCGAGAACGACGGCAAGATTAACTTCTTGGCGTACTTTGGACGCCTCTTTCGCAGGATTTTTGCCCCAGCAGCCGTCGTCGTGATCGTCACGGCGATCGCTGGCATGCTCATTCTGCCCTACACCCAGCACACCCAAATGCTCCGGGAAGCCGTAGCATCGCTGCTGTATTACGAGAACTTCGAGCTCATTAACTCGCAGTTATCCTACGACGCAGCGGGTCCAGAAACCTCGGTGTTTCAACACTTCTGGTCGCTGTCGGTACAAGGCCAGTTCTATCTCGTCATCCCCGTGGTCATTCTGGCACTGGTCTGGATCGCGCGAAAACGCAACCAACCGGCAGTCTTCTGGGTCGGTACAGTCCTTGTGATCGTGCTGATTGCCTCAATGGCATGGGCTATCATCTATGGCGCACAGCTGCAAGACGAAGCATACTTGGCCACCACTACCAGGCTTTGGCAGTTAGCATTCGGTGGGTTGTTGGCACTCGTCATTGATCACCTGCGATTGGCCGGGGGGATTGCGATTCGTGCTGGGCTGGCTGGGTCTGTTTATGGTCGTCTCCACCGGATTCATCTTTGACGGCGGTCAACAGTTCCCAGGCCCACTGGCGCTGTGGCCGCTCCTAGGTCTGGCGTTTGTCCTCTGTGCTGCCCCGCAGGATGGCGACCCTGGCCGCGGATCGGTCACCAAGCTACTCAACAATCGAGTGTTTAACTGGATTGGGGACTATTCGTATGCACTGTATTTATGGCACTGGCCGTTGCTGATCTTCTACCTGGCCATCCGCGACCGCGAAGCTATCGGTATCCGCGGTGGCCTCGTGATCCTGACCGTGGCAGTGGTTCTTTCTCTGGTGCTCAACCAGCTGGTAGAGCGCCCCATTCAAGCCTGGAGACGCAAGGCCAACGGTCATAGAGCAAACACTGTTCCGTTGGCCGTCGGACTGGTTGTCATGTTGGTATTTAGCAACGTGGTCGCGAACCATCTGCTAACGACTCAACAGGCCGACGATCGTCAAGAGACTGGCTATGCACTCGACCCCGAGCAATATCCCGGCGCTCTGACCACTGCGGCCGATGGTCCGGAGGCACCCGAGGTTGAGAACTATGAACCCCACGGACAAGAGCTCGCTGGAGTCCAGCAAGAGTATAAAACACAAGCCTGCGAGCAGGACGGTGACAACGCACCGGACAGTTATGAAGTGACACTCTGTAAGGACCCCGACGCCCCAGAGAACCCTTCCGCGACCGTGGTCTTAGCCCCGGACTCCCACGCTGGCCACTGGGAACACACATTCCGCACATTGGGAGAGGAATACAATTGGGAAGTTCTGCTGGCCATCAAATCCGGCTGTAATTTCTCGGGCGTCCCAAATGAACCCGGCAACAATTACTGCCATATGTGGAACGACAATTTCGTGCAGTATTTGGAAACCGAAGACGTCGATCTTGTGGTTGCACCCGGCACGCAAATGTATAGCCGACCAGCTGAAGAGGGCTTCGCAGATGGTGCCCAACAGCGCTGGGAACAGATCGAAGCAACGGATACACCCCTGCTGTTGATTCGTGGTCTGATCCGCCCCGGTGGCACCAACGGGACGGCTGACTGCTTAGCGTCCGGTAACCCGCCAGCGGAATGCGGCGGGATGGCCGGAGACGCGTATGAGTCAAACCCGATCGAGCAGGTCGATTTAGCTGACACGACCCACACTCTCGACATGAATCCGTATGTTTGTCCGGGTGTAGACGAAGGTCGCGATACCGCCTGTTCAGCTGTCGTGGGGAACGTTGCCGTGTGGTACGACAACTCTCATATCACCCCGCAGTATGCCACCACGCTGGCACCCATCATGGAAAACCACTTACAAGAGCTCTATCCGGAACTCTTCGACTCCTGATATGCAGCCCCAACTGACTACTGGGCTGCGGTGACCTGCGCTTCTGATTTTCCTGCCGTCTTACGTTTCTTGCGGAAGTAGACCTGACGACGAATAAGAGCGACGGTTTCGCCCTGTTCATCGGTGATCTCCACATCAAACCAGTGCAAGTACTTCTGGCCGTCAGCGGTCTTGCGACGAATGAGGTCCCATGTTTCGTCCGCGACGTGAAAGTCCGCGGTGATTTTTCCTTTGCCGGGCTTGATGAACTGCGCTTCGACCCCTACATCCCATACCAAGTATTCCTTCCCGAGCCCGTAGACGCCGGCGAACATAAAGAACGGATCGGTCATCGAGAGCATCGTGCCACCGAATGAGGTGCCCACAAGATTCCGGGTGAAGATATTTGGTTTATGCGTGACGATCGCTCGAGAGGCGTCTTCGGAAATATATTCGGGTTTAATGCCGGCCCCGAGATACGGTGGCCAGATCCGCATGAAGCGCTGCAAAAACTTTGGACCGATCCGCATAGAGGCATAGGTCGGGATCTTGAATTTCGGAAGTCTCAAACTCGTACTCCTTGGACGGCCTCTGGCACAGCAGTAGGCCAGGTATTGCTGGTCAAATGTATAACGTAGTTCACATTTTAGACGACAACTGCCAAGTATGGCTCACTGCGATGCAAGGTGGGCCTGTAAGTACTGTGCCGTGAGCGTGTTCGTCGCTGCGACATCGTTCGGTGTTCCGGTCGCAACAATGCGTCCACCGTCAGCACCTCCGCCTGGGCCTAGGTCGATGAGCCAATCGGCGGCGGCAATGATGTCGAGGTCGTGTTCAATCACAATCACGGTGGCGCCGCGAGCAATGAGCCGGTCCAAAACGCCTACCAGTACGGCAACATCGTCGGGGTGGAGACCAACCGAGGGCTCGTCGAGCACGAACAGGGTGTCTTGCTGATTTCGTCCCAGTTCGGTCGACAGCTTGAGCCGTTGCGCTTCACCACCCGACAGCGCCGGTGTGGCTTCTCCCAGGGTCAGATATCCCAGACCAAGGTCGGTCAGCACCTTGAGTCTGCGGGTGATACGAGCATAACCGTCAAACACGTCGACGGCTTCAGCCGCGGTCAGGGCTAAGACCTCCGGTATAGAGTGGCCTTCGAGCTGGACCTTGGAGGCTTCGGGACGGTAGCGCGTGCCGTTGCATGTCGGGCATACCAGGTCCACGTCGGCAAGGAACTGTGCATCCAACGCGATCTCACCGTTGCCATCGCATTCGGGGCATTTCAGCGAGCCGGTGTTGTACGAGAAGTCACCGGGAGAATACTGTTCACTGGCTTTGGCAAATTCGGTCCGGAGTTGATCCATCACGCCCGAATAGGTCGCCACGGTGGACCGGACGTTGATGCCGATCGGGGAGGCATCCACGAGCACGGTGCGATCAATCGTGCTGTCGACCGACTCGACGTGGTCAGGGTGCTCGCCGTTGAGTGCGGGAATCAGCGATTCTAAGACCAGGGTGGTTTTGCCCGATCCCGAGACCCCGGTGACCACGGTCATGACCCCGATGGGGATGCTGACGTCTAAAGCGTCAACGGTATGCAGTGGGTGGGTTTGCATCGCTAGCCATCCGGCTGGATCGCGGTGAGTTCGTTCGATCGGCTGAGCTGCACGTAAGTGCGGTGCGATGACCGAATCGTGAGCAGCCGCGATCTCTTGGGGTGTACCGGTGGCGATAATGCGGCCGCCGTACGCGCCAGAGCCGGGGCCAATCTCAATAAGATGATCACCAGCTTCAACCACGGCGACGTCGTGATCCACGAACACCACGGAATTGCCTTCCGCAAGCAGATCACGCATCACACCGATGAGTCCTTCGATATTGGCTGGGTGGAGCCCGATCGAGGGCTCATCCAGCACATAGAGGACACCCGTGGTTTCATTGCGCACAGCGCGAGCGAGCTGAGCACGTTGGCGCTCGCCGTTGGACAGGGTCGTGGCCGCACGGTCAAGCGATAAGTAGCCAAGTCCAAGTTGGAGGAGCCGTTTTCCCATATCGGCCAGCGTAGCCACGAGTGCAGCCCCGAGTTCTTGCAGACGATCAGGCAGCTGCAGGCTCTGTGACCATTCCAATAGATCATGTAGGGGCAGCGCTGAGGCCGAGTCAAGATGGTGTTCGCCGATACGTGGTTGACGTGCTTTATCGGAGAGCCGACTGCCGTGGCAGGTCGGACAGGTTTTTTCGACAAAGAACTTCGAAACCCGCTGCAACCGTCTGGCTTCGGTGGCACGCTCTAGTTCTTTGGTCACCGTCAGGTATGCGTTGCGAAACGTAAAATCCAGATCGTGCACGCCCTTGCGGGTCGTGAGAGTGATGGCCTTCTCTTCTTCGGGACCGTGGTACACGATCTCGAGTTCTTCGTCCGTGAGCTGGCTGAAGGGCACATCTGTGCGGACCCCGAACTCGGCGACGATCTGAGGTTGGACGTTGAAACCGAATTGGTTCCAGGGCGCTACGGCGCCTTCGTCGATGGTTTTGGACGGGTCTGGCACCAAGCTGGCATGATTGACCTGTCTGGTGATCCCTGTCCCGGCACAATGGGGACAAGCACCTTGCGAGTTGAATGCCAGTTCCTCGGCTTCGGGCGCGTAAAAATCGTTGCCACAACTCGCGCACGTGATCGACTGTTCGATCGCGACGTTGATGGTCGGCTCGGCATAGGCACCGCAGTGTGGGCACCGATGCTCCGCCAGCCGAGAGAAGATCAGCCGCAGGACGTTCAGCAGTTCGGTCGACGTGCCAAAGGTGGAACGGACACCGGCGGTTCCTGGACGTTGCCGCAGCGCAAGTGCCGGTGGGATGTGGCTTACCGAATCGACATCGGCCCGGCCCGTGGCCGCCATCCGCCGTCGTGTATAGGTCGATAACGCTTCCAAATAGCGCCGGGATCCTTCGGCATACAGTGTGCCCATAGCCAGCGAAGATTTTCCCGAACCTGAGACACCCACAATCCCAACGAGCTGGTTCAGCGGGATGTCGACGTCGATATCTTTCAGGTTATTGACGCGAGCACCGCGAACGCTGATGTGTGTTTGGGTCGCAGACATGTGGTCATTCGTCACAGCAGCGAGTCTAATGGATTAGGCCCGATCTTGGTGATGACGGTAGGGGAGTACGGGATCAGCGATGCCGACTGCACGAGTAATACGATGAGGGGTAGTCAGACGCTCATGAAGGTCCCTACATGCAGCTGGCCACCAGTCGCGGTCTGCAACTGGTGGCCAGCATCAACGTTGTGCCCGGGTGTGCTTTAGAGGTTGCCGGTGGCAATCATCAGCATGCGGCGTACTGGTTCGGCAGCACCCCAGAGTAGCTGGTCGCCGACGGTGAAAGCTGAAATGTACTCGGGGCCCATCGACAGTTTGCGCACGCGACCGACGGGGATATCCATGGTGCCGGTGACCGCAACCGGGGTCAGCTGTTCGACTGAGGCTTCCTTAGTGTTCGGTACGAACTTGACCCAGTCGTTGTCGTTATCAAGCATGTCCTCGATCTCATCCAAGGGAATGTCCTTGGTGAGTTTCATAGTCAATGCTTGGGAGTGGGAGCGCAGTGCACCGATGCGGACGGTCACGGATTCTAGCGGCATAAAGTTGTCGCCGGTACGGCCGAGAATCTTGTTGGTTTCGGCCATGCCTTTCCAGTCTTCACGCGACATGCCATTGCCAAGGTCGGAATCGATCCAGGGTATCAGCGAGCCGGCAAGTGGGGCACCGAATTCGGTGACATCCATGCTGCCGTTGCGCTGTGCCTCGATGACTTTCTTATCCAATTCCAGGATGGCGGAGTTGGAGTCTTTGAGTTCGTCTGCCACGACGTCGTGGAGTGTGCCGAAGCCTTTGAGTAGCTCACGCATATGGCGTGCACCGCCACCGGATGCAGCCTGGTAGGTCATGGCGGTTCCCCATTCGACCAGGCCATTGCGCAGGAGTCCGCCGAGCCCGAGGGTCATCAATGAGACGGTGCAGTTGCCGCCGACGAACTGGTTGACGCCGTTTTTTAGGCCGGCGTCGATCTGGTCGCGGTTGACCGGGTCGAGCACGATAATGGATTCGTCATCCATACGTAGTGTGGAGGCCGCGTCGATCCAGATGCCGTCCCAACCTGCTGCGCGAAGTTTCGGGTACACATCGTTGGTGTAGTCGCCACCCTGCGTTGTGAGAATGATGGGCAGCTTGGCAAGGGTCTCAATGTCGTGGGCGTCTTCCAAGGTCTCGGAGGTATCGACACCTTCGAGTTCTGGGACCGGTCCGCCAGCGTTGGACGTCGAGAAGAAGACGGGGTTGATCTTGGTGAAATCGTGTTCTTCTACCATCCGTTGCATAAGCACGGAACCGACCATGCCGCGCCAGCCGACTAGACCGACTGATGGAGCTGCTGCAGCATCTGCGTTCATTGGGGCCTCCGAAACGTGTTGAGTCATAAGCGTTTATTCTACATTTTGTGCAAGCGCATGTTTTTTGCGGGCGTTATAGGCCCAGAGTCCGACGCCGATAAAGAGCTGCGTCAGCACGAGGATAAAGATCACGCCGGCGATCGTATTGCCGTTGAGTACTAGGTATAAGCCCATCCCGGCACACACCAATGCCAACAGGGGACCGGCCACGAGGCCGAGGAAGGCCAACACCATCTGGCGTTGTGAAACCGGGGCCGTGTTAGTTGTCTTGCTCAAGGGTTCGCTCCCATCGTTCAAACCGGTACTCGACCGAGGACTTGGAAGTGTGCCAGCCGTTGGTGGGATCCTGTGCGGCAAGTGTCCATGAACCGTCGAGTTCGGGTGCATACGTGTCGCCGTCAACGGTGAGGTTGAAGAGGCTGCGTTCTACCACGGTGGCACCATCTATGGCCTGATCATATAGGGTGCCACCACCGACCACCCAAATTGTTTGACTGGTCTTAAGCTGAACGGCGAGTTCCAACCCCTGGTGCAGGTCTTCAACAACATGGACGTCGTCGTGGTCCAATTTGGGGTCGCTTGGGTCATCGCTGAATGTTTTCGATACGACGATTGAGGTGCGGCCCGGTAGCGGGCGAACGGATTTCGGAAAGGATGACCACGTTTTCCGACCCATCACGAGGACTTCGCCCATGGTGACGTCTTTGAAGTGTTTGAGGTCTTCGGGCACGTCCCAGGGCATACCTCCGTCTAAACCGATGACGCCGTCGAGGCTTTGGGCCCAGACCATCCCGATGTTTGTATTAGACGGCAACTGGAGCTTTGATGGTGGGGTGGTGTTGGTATTCAACGACTTCGAAATCTTCCCATTCGTAACTGAACAAATCTTCAGGTGTGCGGTTGAAACGTAGCTGCGGGTACGGGTATGGCTGCCGGGAGAGTTGCTCGCGCACTTGCTCGACGTGGTTTGCGTAGATGTGTACATCGCCGCCGGTCCACACAAACTCGCCGAGGTTATAGCCCAGCTGTTGAGCCATCATCCTGGTCAATAATGCATATTCGGCAATATTGAAGGGCACACCCAAAAACATGTCTGCCGAGCGTTGGTAGAGCTGGCATGAGAGTTTACCGGGGCCGTTTTCTTCGGGCTGGACATGGAACTGGAACATCGCGTGGCATGCAGGCAGGGCCATCTCATCGAGCTGGCCGGGGTTCCATGCTGAGACGAGGTGACGGCGCGATGCAGGATGCTGCGCTAACGATTCCATCACCTGACTGATCTGGTCGATGGATTCACCATTGGGGGTCGGCCAGGAGCGCCACTGCACGCCGTAGACGGGACCCAGCTCACCGTCCTCGTTAGCCCACTCGTTCCAAATGCGCACGCCGCGCTCTTGGAGCCATTGCACGTTTGAATCACCGTTGAGGAACCAGATGAGTTCTAGGGCAGCGGATTTGAAGTGGACGCGTTTGGTGGTGATCAGTGGAAAAGACTCGGCTAAGTCAAAACGCATTTGACGGCCAAACACTGAATAGGTGCCAGTGCCGGTTCGATCACCGGTGAGCACGCCGTTTTCTAAGACGTCTGCCAGCAGATCCTCATAGGGCGTGTCAATACCGGTGGTGTTGTTATACATACTCATCGTTTCGTGGTCTGACTCGGTGGTTATGGGTTCGTGTTTTCAGTGGCAACTAGCTCCCTGTATTCGGGATACCGGCGCAAGTAATCCTCGATATAGGAACATTGGTTGGTGAATTTTTGTTCCTGTTTTTTCAGCTGTTCAAAGACCAGTGTGGCCAGGGCTCGTGCGTATCCTTGCCGCCCGAACTCCTCGGCAACAATCGTGTGCTGCAATACATAGACCCCGTCTTCTTCCTCTGTCATGCGGTATCCGATGAAGCCGATGAACGTGCTGGTGCCAGTGTCTGGGTTGTCTTGGTGCAGTTCAAAGCGGTCTTTGGCAGGAACGTCCACGAGTCGAAGATGAGCGTGCACGATCTTGTCTGGCAGTGAGCCCGGCGAGGTAGTCATGGGCTTAGCCTACCAACCCGCTCGGGAAGGTGAGTAGGCTCCGGCCCCCGGTTATGGGACAAACGGTTCGTAGCGTTCCACGGATACAATTTTGCCCCCGAGGTGGGTTGCCCGATGCACCACCAGAATCGAGCCCGGTGCTAGATTTGCTTTTTTCTTCGTGTAGACATGCTTGGGATTGACGACCGATTTGTTATCTTCGCGAATCCACGACTTGATTTCTTTGAGGATGCGTTTGACGACCGAGGGCTGGGAGCACAGCAGCGCTGGTTCGTGACGCTTGAACTCTTGGCGGAGTCGCTTCGCCATGAACTTTGGATGCGATTTCGCGGTTTTGATGTTCAACCACTTTTTGGGTCTTACGGCACCACCGTGTCGCTTTACAAAGGGTGCGATGGTCTCCAACGAGCGAGTGTATTTGGAGGTTAAGATGCGGCTGGGCGTCCAACCACGCAAGAGCTTGGCCATCGCTTTGGCTTGGGTGTATCCGGAGTCAGCCAGGGGACGATCAATTTCGTCTTTTGTCCAAGATTCAGCCGGGATAGCTTTGGCTTGGCGCAGAACAATAAACGGCACCGTCGCCAGATGTTTCTGCGTATATGCTTCCGCTAAGGCATCCAGCGGCTTTTCATCGAGCTTTTTGGTCAGTAACTGTCGCGCCTCATCGATACTTGCCCAGTGGGTGTCATCCACCTCGTTCGCATCGGGCCGGGGTTTCTGGTCAACAACCCGAGCCGCCCAGTACCAGACCTCTTTGCGGTTATTGCCATTTGCCGTCTTATATCGCACAATCCCCAGCGGTATGCCGAGCGTGAGTTGCAGCCCGATTTCTTCTTTTGTCTCGCGCCAGGCCGTTTCGGGCAGTGTCTCTTCAGCATCGAGCCGACCCTTGGGCCAGGACCAGTCATCGTATTCGGGACGGTGAATGAGAAGTACTTGGAGTTGGCCGGCTTTGATCCGCCACGGAATGGTACCGGCGGCCACGATCTTTGCGTTGAGTCCCTGTTCGGTCGTCGCTGCAGTGACACGAGTAGTGGTGAGTTTACCGATGCGTTTTGCCGCTCGCATGAATGGGCCTAGCTATTCGAAGAGAACATGACATCGGTGTTTTCAACACCGAATCCCAGAGCATTGTACAGGTTGACCGCTGGCCGATTCTCATCGTCAACATACAGCACGATTTTCTCTAATCCGGATGCTGCCAAATAGTTCATACCGTGCAGGGTCAGCGCCTTGCCCAAACCGGTGCCCTGAGTGTTGGGGTGCACGCCCACCGCGTAGACTTCCCCGGCGGCTGAGCCGACCGGCGTTTTTGTCCAGTGAAAGCCTGCCGGTGCGCCTTCTGCGTTCTCAGCGATAAAGAATCCCGCCGGATCGAACCAGTCTTCAGCCTTGCGGGCATCGAGATCGGCTTGTGTCAGTTGCCCCTGCTCCGGGTGGTCAGCAAATGCCATGGCATTGAGTTCTAACCAGGCTGCGTCATCGTCGCCCGGGTTGAATGTGCGGATCCTGTATCCGTCCGGGACGGTGGCATCGCCGAAGGATTTACTGGTGATGTCGATGGCCATCCGATACAAAATGCGCACTGGTTCCACATCAGCTGACGCGGCGAGATGGCGAGCCGCTGGATGATCTCCGTGGGTCCACGCCGTCACCGTTTGTTCATCGGCTGCCTGCTGTGAGAGCAGTTCTTGGGTGGCGTCCACCAGGGCTCGGCCAAGACCGCCGCCGCGAGCCTCTGGCGCAACTACGAGTTCGATGACGACCGGTTGATTCGCATCCGTGGGGATCACGACCGCCGACGCTCCGGTGAGTTCGTCATCGCCGGTCGTGATGAGCCAGGCATTACCTGAGTTGAGTTCTACCCAGGTCTGATCGCCAAACGGTTCATTCTGGTCGGCTGCTACACCGCGATCGGCTAACGTTCGAAGCCGGTCAAGTTGGTTGGCAGTTTCTGCAGGAGCATGCACACGCAATTGAGTCATGCCACCACAATAACGGTTGGGGCACGATTTCGGGTGGACTGGTCTTTCAACACAGCCTGCCAGTTGTGGCATGACATGATAGAGAAGTGCGCAGAACAATTTCAGCTTTAACTACGGTCTCAGCAGCAGCGGTGCTGGCAATCGTGACCGTGTTTGTACCAAACTTGCCCGTCTGGGTCGGTCCGTTGGTGCTGTCCGTGCTGGTCGTGGGCTTCGCGTTTGCCTGGCCCACGATCGTGAGCTCGCATCGACGATGGGGTGTGACGGCAGGGTTGGCGGGCGCCGGTCTGGTCGCTATTTGGTCGGTGACCCTGTTGCCGATCAACGCTGAGTTCTCGACAATGGCCAATGAACTCTGGCTCGCCCCGGTGGGTGGTGCTGCCGCACTTGGTGTGTTGGCGATGTTTGTCATCCAAACGTTTACGCTGCCCGGCGGGCTGAAGCGTTTTCTCACCACGGCCACACTGGCGGTGGGTGCCATCGTAGCCGCCACAAGTGCCGGGTGGACGCTGTTGCTCCGACATAAATATGAGGCTGCGGCAGGCTCGCTGGGTCTGGAGCGCATTTCGGGCGTGACCTGGCTGATGCTTACCATGCTTGCGGCACTCGCGGTTGCCGCTTTGGTCACGTTGCTGCCGGCCCGTCGCCGCACGCGCATGGTGGCCATCATTGTCGTCGCGACGGTGGTTGCCGTGGCACTCCAATTTTTCCGGCCGGGCCCATTGTCGGTGCCTGCCGTCCTTGCCAGCGCGATCACCGCGCTCATCGTGGGACTGACCGACAGTTTTAGCGAGACACAAGAGGTCGCCGCGAAGACGCTGCAACACCCGTTGACTGCCGTGGCTGCCGGGTCGGCAACCACAATGGTCTCGGGTATGGTGGCGTACTTTGTCATCCATGTGTTGCCCTGGTAATAATCCGCGACACTGACTCGTCACCACCAGGTTTTGTGAGTAAACTAAGGGCCATGTCTGTACTCGCATTAGAAATCTTCTTTACTGTCCTCGTTGGACTCGCCGGCGTCGGTATGGCGCTGTTTGCCATCATGGTTATCCGTAACCTCTACAAGGGTCAACGCTAACTACACCTGTGGCTACTGAACTTCCATACGATCTGCTGCCGGAACTTGCCCCGTTATCGTGGTTGATTGGCTCCTGGGAGGGCCAAGGCCGCCTCGGTGAGGGGGACGAAGGTTCTGAGATCTTCTACCAGCGCCTGGATTTCGTTGAAACTGGGCTGCCATTTTTGCAGTACCGTACAGAGACCTGGCTTTCCGAAGCAGACGGCACGCTGATCCGTCCCCTGTCATTTGAGTCCGGATTTTGGGCTATTGACCGCGACCGGCACGCCTCTGACGTCGGCCCAGGTATGGTCCCGGCGGACGTGGTCCCGGCCTACCATTCCGCTGAGGACGTGGAACAGCTGCGCAAGAACGAAACAGATTTCCCCATCACCGCGACGATCACCCATCCGGGGTCGATGTCCGAGCTGTACTACGGCATCGTCCGCGGCCCACAAATCCAACTCAACGCCGACGCGATCCTGCAAGGCACCGCGAGTGGTACCTACCATTCCGCCAACCGGATATTCGGGCTGGTCAACGGCCAAATGTTCTGGCGTTGGGATGTGATAGCCACCGAAGGCGAGGAGCCCACCCCGCACGCTTCGGCCATACTCGACAGAATGCCATCGGCAAACGATGGTCGCCTCCCGCCCGGCAAACCACATTTGCCCGGCAAACACGAAACGTGAGTTTATATGCTTGACGTCACGCACATCGAATACACGCCCGAGACCTCACCGCTGCTGGCCGGTGAACATGCCATTCACGGCGCGGTCGCAGCAGATTCGGTGGACCAATACGTCGCCGGTCACTACGGTCACCCCGTCCAAGAGCAACGCGCGTTAGCAGATGGCAAAGCGGTCGTAGACCTCTCGCACTACGGGATTGTCACCGTCACCGGGGCAGAACGGCTCTCCTGGTTGCACACCCTAACCACGCAACAGCTGCAAGGTATGCCCGTCCCGCTCAACAGCGAAGCCCTGTTTCTTGACTTACGCGGTCGGATCGAAATCGCCACCAAAGTCCACGATGACGGTGAAACCACGTATTTGATCACCGAGCCAACGATGAACGCCTCATTGTTGGACTGGTTGACTCGCATGCAATTTGCCGCCCGCGTGGAGCTCGCCGACCGTACCGGTGAACTCGCGCTGCTCGGTGCTACCGATGAGGTCCCCGGTCTCGATCGCCCGGTATGGGTGGATCCATGGCCTGGTGTCTCGCCAGGAGGGTTCGCCTACACCGAGGCCCCAGCAGATCACCCCGCAGTTCACGAAGACTATGCATGTCACCTCTATATTCTTGATGCCGAACAGCTCGTGGAAACCGTCACCGCGTTGCCCGAGGACTTCCGTGTCGCAGGGGTCATGGCATCGGAAGCACTCCGTGTCGCTGCTGGTCGACCACGTCAGCTATTCGATACTGATGAGCGCTCCATTCCGCACGAATTGGACTGGATACGCACCGCAGTCCACTTGGAAAAGGGCTGTTATAAAGGTCAGGAAACCGTAGCCCGAGTGCATAACCTTGGTCACCCGCCGCGACGTCTTGTCGGTCTGCTCATTGACGGGTCAGGCCACGGGTTACCGGAAGTTGGTGCCGACATCATTGTCCGCCCCGAAACCGATGACGAAGAGTCGATGGCTGCTGCGCGTTCCATCGGCACCCTCAAGTCTGTGGCAATGCACCACGAGATGGGTGCGATTGGCACTGCGATCATCCGTCGTAATACCAAACCCGAGGCGGAGCTGATTATTCGTGAGATGCCGCCCGCGGGGTCTGCAGACGATGAGAAACCAAACTTCACAGCTGCGGCTCAAGAAACGCTGACTTCACCCAGTGCCGGCAAAGTCGTGGGCCGCGTGCAAGGGTTGACGAACCTGCGTCGCTAGGCGAAGGTCACGCTGATGCGAAAACCAGATAGTAAAAAGCCCACATCGTGGGCCATCTTTTCGCCCACTTCATTGCCTACCGGAGTCACCCACTGAGGGATCAGCCCGTCGAACATGCATTCTTCTGCTGCACGCGCCAACATAAACGTGCCGTACCCCTTGGTGCGGTGTTCTGCGGCCACCAAGACGGCTAATTGCCCCACGGTTGACGAGAAGACGTCATAACCAGCACCAGCAATGGGCTCGGTATTTTGGGTAAAAGCCGAAATGGTGAAGAAATGATCTAGCGAATCCAGGGGCATCGCAGCCGTATCATCTGGAGGACAGGCGGATTCGAGGCGTCGAGCATCGCGGCTCTGTGACGTGACGTTGAGGCGGGCATCATCATAAAACGGGATATCTTCGGCGTAAAAAATGGTTTCTTCACCCAATGAACGGGCATCAGCCGCGTAGCCCAGTTCTAACATGGTGGATTCCAACCCAAGCGCTTCATCGTCGATGTCCCGTGCGGCATCCAAGAACCACGTTGGTGCAAAGAGTATCGAGATGTTAAACAGCTGAATAAACGTCGCGGTATTCGGATCCCAATCGGCCACATCTTTTTCGGCCGCAATCTCGAAGCGACGCACGGTTGTGGCATCGTCATTTGCTCGGTGTAATGCCGATTCCTCAAGCTGAAGGGAGCGTGCCCAAGCTGATAGCACCACTTTCTGATTGGCTTGCGATAAGCCGGGAGAATTGAGGTAGTTTTTCGACACGAGCACCTCCAGTACGCCAAGTCAATATGCTCAATCGTCAATCGCCTTGCTCCAGCGATGGCTATAGCCTAACGCGAGAACCGATGGTCTTTATAGGGTTGCCGGACGGTCGGCCAGCGGCATCGAACCAACATTCTGGGCAGGATTGGAAGCGAAAGTATTGACGCGTCCAGGGGCCTGCCTTAGAGTTCATGATTAGTGATATATCTCACCAGCGCACCTTTATATGTCAGGTGTCACTCGAGCGTTGAAGGCATTGTTATGGAAAAAATACAGCGAGAAAAGAAAACACATTTGTTTTCTACGAATCGGTCGAGCATGATGCGGGTCCTGACCTACGGGGGCGCAATTATGGCGTTTTTGATTGGTTCTGGTTTCGCCACCGGTCAGGAAATCATGCAGTACTACGCGTCATATGGATTCTGGGGGCTCTTTGGCACCGGCGCGATCGTGCTGCTGTTGATCTGTTTTGTTTCCGTCCAATTTCTGACTGTTGGGCGTCGAGAGCAATTTGAAAAACCCTCGCAGATCTTTGAATACTATGCAGGCAAATACGTCGGCAAATTCTTCGATTACTTCTCGATCCTGTTCGTGTTCCTGTCATTCACGGTCATGGTGTCAGGTGCCGGTGCAGTCTTCGACGAACACTACAACCTTCCCACCTGGGTAGGAGGCTTCGGTTTGACCATACTGGTGGCCATCACGGTCGTGTTCGGCCTCAATTCTCTGGTTGATGTCATCGGCAAGATTGGCCCGGTGATCGTTGTCGTCGCGATCGGTCTAGGCATCGTCGGTATTGTCAACGCCGACACCGGGATATTAGCCGGCCATAATATGGTCGATGACCTAGAGCTCCAACAAGCTTCGAACCACTGGGCCATCGCCGGGCTCAGCTACGTCGGCTTCTGTATGCTCTGGCTCGCAGCGTTTCTGACGGCTCTTGGAAGGACTGTGCCAACGCATCGGGAGGCTCGCGCCGGTGGTCTCGCCGGCGGTGCGATCTTCTCGCTGGCATGCATCATCGTGGGTATGGGGTTGCTGGCCAACATCGAACGGATTGCCGGCATGCAGATCCCAATGCTTGCGCTGGCAAACGACATTGCACCCGTCGTGGCGTCGCTCATCTCGGTGATGATCCTCGCCGGAATCTACACCACAGCGATACCACTGCTGTGGACGGTGTCGTCGCGGTTCTTCCCCGACGGGACACGAAAGTACAAGTTCCTGACCATCGGTCTGGCTCTCCTTGGCACGGTGATCGGACTCTGGTTGCCCTTCGACGAAATGGTCAACATCGTATATGTACTCAACGGTTATGTCGGTGCAGTGCTGCTGGCCATCATGGTGGTCGTAACTCTCCGACGTGCCATCATCAAGCGACGGACCCCGTCCGGCGAAACTGAACATGCGCCCGTTGCGTCCTCGCGTGCAGCCAACGACTGACGTATAGCCGTGAGGCTTCTGTGCGATTGTCGCTTCCTTGCAGTCTCGGCCGAACTGGAGGTACGGTCAACGAGACGAGCGAATTAATGTGAGGTACGCCATGACATCGTTGTCGCCCCATCTGAAACAAGCCACTCCCGTGACCGTCGATCATGCACTTGGCAGCTCGGTCTATGATGTGGAAGGTCGCCGATATCTCGATTTCACGGCGGGCATCGGCGTCGTGAGCACGGGACACTGCCACCCACGCGTCGTCGCGGCCGCGCAACAGCAGGTCGGGTCGCTGATCCACGGTCAATACACAACAGTGAAACATCGGCCGCTGGGGGAACTGACCGAGCGATTATCGCATGTTCTGCCGGAGCATCTCGATTCACTGTTCTTTGCCAATTCGGGCAGTGAGGCGGTTGAAGCAGCCCTGCGCCTGACCCGCCAGGCCACCGGGCGGCCCAACGTGGTCGTCTTTCACGGTGGTTTCCACGGTCGCACCGTTGCGACGGCATCGATGACGACTTCGGGCACCAGATTTTCCGCCGGATTCTCACCGCTAATGCCCGGCGTCCACGTCTCGCCGTTCCCCAGTGCATACCGCTACGGTTGGACTGAATCCGAGGCGACTGATTTTGCGCTACAAGAGTTGGACTACCTCTTCGCTACGGTTACGAGCCCCGACGAGGTTGCAGCCTTTGTCGTCGAACCGGTGCTTGGTGAAGGCGGATATATTCCGGGGAATGCGCGCTTCTTCGCCGGGCTCCGTGAGCGGGCAGATCGGCATGGCATCCTGTTGGTGATCGATGAGATTCAGACCGGCTTTGGACGGACAGGCCAGTATTTTGGCCACCAGCATTTCGACGTGGAGGCGGATGTCATCACGTTTGCCAAAGGCATTGCGTCGGGGTTCCCCCTATCGGGAATTGCCGCATCCGAACAGTTGATGAGCCAAGCCTGGCCTGGTTCGCAGGGCGGCACCTATGGTGCCAATGCGGTGTCCTGTGCGGCCGCGGTCGCCACCATCGATGTCATCGCCGACGAACAGCTGGTCGGCAATGCTGCACAGCGCGGTGCCCAGCTCCTTGCCGGAGCGACCGCCCGAGCGGTGGAAGGTATCGGTGATGTCCGTGGGCTGGGTTTGATGCTTGGAAATGAGTTCACCGCGCCCGACGGCTCTCCGGACACGGCACGGGCCCAACGTGCTCAGCAAGAAGCCGCGCGTCGTGGCTTGCTCCTGCTGACCTGTGGGGCACACATGAATGTGGTGCGAATGATCCCACCGCTGGTGATCACCGCCGAAGAAATTGACGAGGGCCTGGCCATCTGGTCCGACGTCCTCGAGGCTGCTTAAACGGCAGCACCCCCGAGGAAGGAGCACAGCATGGCACGATATGTGACCGTGACTTTGCAGCAGCGGGCCGTCAGCTGTCGGGTTGAACTGCTGGACGCCCAGGCACCGGTGACGTGCGACGCCGTGTGGGAGGTGCTGCCCGTGACTGGGGACGCAGTACACGCCAAATTCGCCCGCAATGAAGTCTACGCATTGGTTCCGCGGATCACGCAGGCACCGCGTCGGGAGAATCCCACGGTCACTCCGATCCCTGGTGACGTGTGTCTTTTCGACTTCGAACCCTGGGAGATCAACAACCCGGCGTTTGGTTATGAACCAGGCTCGGAAGCATACGCCGCACAAGGTGCCACCGATTTGGCATTGTTTTATGGACGGAATAACTTGTTGATCAATGGCGACGTCGGCTGGGTCCCCGGCAATGTGTTTGGCACTGTGGTGGACGGCTTTGAACAGATGGCGGTCGCCTGCAATGATCTATGGCGCAATGGCTTTGTCGGCGAGCACTTGACCTTTGCCCGGGACTGAGCCGTCAGGCTAAGAGCCCCTCCACGAATCGAGCGACCGCCAGTACCAGATCGTCGGAGTGACGTGGCCCGATGATCTGGAGCCCGACCGGCAGTCCAGCCGCGGTGGCGCCCACCGGGATGCTGATGGCCGGCTGCTGTGTGAGATTAAACGGGTAACTGAGCTGCGCCCACTGCGGCCAGCGATCCAGTCCACTGCCCGGCGGCACATCATAGCCCGCGCCGAAAGCCAGGATGGAAACGGTCGGGGTGAGTAACACGTCGTGGCGCTCGTGGAATGCCCCCATGGTGATCCCCACTTGTGCGGCAACTCCACGTGCCTGCAGATACTCGGTCGCGGTGTGTCGCTCGCCCTGGTCCCACACCTGCTCGAGCCCGTCATCAACGGTGTCGCGAGCACCCGGCATCGTATCCAACAGCGTAGCCGCCCCGGCGGACCACATCACCTCGAACGCCTCAAGCGGATCGGTAAATCCGGGATCTTCAGCGGTCACGTGCAGCCCGGCGCGATCGATGCGGGCGACAGCATCTTCTACGATTTGGGCGACTTCTGGGTCCACGGAGGCGAAATCGAGATCGCGGGAGTAGGCGACATGCATGCCGAGCACTTCTCGGTTGAATTCATCGCGGTAGGTGCCCTGCGGGGGAGCCTGCGAGGTTGGATCCCGGGAATCCGGCAGGGACAGGATGTCCATGAGCACGGCGGCATCCTCAACGGTGCGCGTCATCGGACCCGCATGGGCCAGCGGCCCGAAGGGGCTGGCGGGGAACATCGGGACCCGTCCGTGAGTGGGTTTGAAACCCACGATCCCGCAAAACGCGGCCGGGATACGTATGCTCCCACCGCCGTCGGTGCCCACGGCGCACGGGCCCATTCCAGCGGCCACAGCCGCGGCTGCCCCACCGGAAGAACCACCAGCGGTCAAGCGTGGATCCACCGGATTGCGGGTAATGCCGGTCAGTGGGCTATCCGTGACGGCTTTCCAGGCCAATTCCGGCGTCGTGGTCTTGCCAACAAACACCATCCCGTCAGAGCGCATTCGGGCGGCAACCGGTGAGTCCACTGTCCAGGGCTGGTTGGGGTCGACTGCTTTGGAACCGCGCAGTGTGGGCCAGCCATCGGTCAGAAAAATATCTTTGATTGACACCGGAACGCCGTCGAGCAATCCCTGCGGGTAGCCTGCTTGCCAGCGGGCTTCAGAGGCCCGGGCCTGCTCAACAGAGGTGTCCGGGTCCAGGTAGCAGTACGCCCCGAGTTCGTCGTCGGCGGCGTCGATGCGGTCCAACACCGACGTGGTGGCCTCGACGGGCGATAGCTCACCGGCTGCATAGGCGGTGACTAACTGTGTGGCGGTCATCTCAGTAGGATTCATCGTAGCTCCCGATGCTTGATGCTCAGTCGTGAAACGTATGGAGCCGCAGCGCCAGACTGCCCGGATATGTTGACAACGTATAATTGAGTCAAGCTATTGTCAATCGGTCATCGGCTTGAGATCATGGTTGGATAGCCACCGCAAGCGTCCCGCTATCCTTGTCCCAAGGGGAGGCCCCGAGTGGATGTAGACCTACCAGAAATTGACTTCGAGGGACCACTGGCCCAACGAGGCATCGGCATCATCGCGCCCTTTGACCTTGCCCTCGAGCGCGAGCTGTGGCGCTGGGCCTCACTGGATGTGAGTCTCCACTTGGCGCGCACCCCCTACGAGGAGATCTCGGTTAGTTTGGCCATGGCCGAGCTGGTTTCGAAACCCCAGCACATGCAATCGGCGACCCGAGATCTGTTGGGGGTCAACCCCGAGCTGGTGGCCTACCTATGCACCTCCGGCAGCTTCATCCGGGGCGTGGCCGGTGAAGCCGAATTGCGTCAGGCGATGGTGGATGCAGGAGCTCCGAGCGCGGTCACCAGCTCCGGAGCCTTGGCAGAAGCAATCCAGGAACTTGGGCTGACTGGGATATCGGTCATCACGCACTACGACGCCGAGCTCACCGAAGTCTTGATCGCCTTCCTTGCCGAGCTGGGCGTGACCGTGGTCCGGTCCGAATATATGGGCCTGGGCGGCGGGATCTGGCGGGTCAACTATCGCACCGTAGCCGAACTTATCTTAAAAGCCGACGTTGACGACGCCGACGCGGTATTCGTTGCCTGCACCAATCTACCAACCTATGACATTATCGCCCCGCTGGAGGCACGACTGGGCAAACCGGTACTCACCGCCAACCAACTCACAGTGTGGGCCTGTTTAGGCCGCATGGACCTCGCCATGGTGGGGCCGGGTCGGTGGTTGCGGGGAGTCTTCGAGGAGGAACACAGCGATGACCACGGTCAGCAGACCTGAAACCACCGTCGGCATGATCTACCCAGACCACGCCGCCGAAGATGATTACCCTAGAGCTGCCGCTTGGCTCGATGTCCACCTGCCCGTGGTCCACGTCTATGGCACAGATCTGCACGCGGTACCCGAGCTCCTTGACCTGGGCCGACCGGAGCGTCTTGCCGAAGCGGCCGAGAAACTTGCCGTACACCGCCCGCAGGCGGTTATGTGGGCTTGCACGTCGGGCAGTTTCGTCTACGGATTGGCAGGAGCGCAACAACAAGCCGACCAGCTGGCACTGGCTACCGGCGTGCCCGCGGCCAGTACCTCGCAGGCCTTCGTGGCCGCCTTGGGCGAGCTGGGTGTGCATCGGGTGGCCGTCGCTGCCAGCTATCCGCAACCGGTTGCGACATTATTCGTCGAGTATCTGGTGGGTGCTGGCATCGACATCACCGCAATGTCCAGTGCTGGAATTGACACGGCTGCCGAAGTTGGTGGTCTAACTCCAGACTATGTGTTGGACCTGGCCCTGTCCAATGATCACCCAGCCGCGGACGCGCTGCTGATCCCCGACACCGCGATGCGAACTGTTCAACTGCTGCCCGAACTTGAAGCGCAGCTTGGCAAACCGGTGCTCACAGCGAATCAAATAACGATCTGGCACGGGCTTCGGCTCGCCGGTGCACCGCGACACGATGCCAGGCTCGGCACGCTCTTTGCTCCCTAGCCGGTGGCTACGGCACGCTCAATTGCGTGTCGGCTACCGCCCGCTGGTTGATGGCTGCGAAATTCCATGCGCTGCGCCGGGGGAGTATCGCCGATTCACGCCACTGTGCCAACATGAACGCGACCTTGGTCTCCATGTGGCTGCGCATTTTCTGGAATGACTCTTCAGGGTCGCTGCCCACCAGTCCGGCCAAGAGCCACCAGGTCCAGGCGGCAGCGCCCGCGTTCGCCACGAAGTCGGGGATCACGGGAATACCACGTACCGCCAGCAGCTCCTCGGCCTCCGGCGTGGTGGCGGAGTTCGCTGCTTCGACCACGGCCAACGCGGTGATGCTGGGTACTGCTTGCGCAGAAATAGCGTACGAGAATGCCGCCGGGACCAGAATATCCGCGGCCACGGTCAAAACTGATGCGCACGGCAGATGCTCTATGCCGGCCGGTACGCGGGAACGGTCAATTTCACCATAGGAATCCCGTAGGGCCAATAGCTCGGGAATATTCAAGCCCTGCGGGTCATAGAGGGTCCCGGCTGCGTCACCGATGGCAACGACTGCTACGCCAGCTGCGTGGAGGAACCTGGCGGTGCTGCCGCCCATCGTGCCGATTCCCTGAATGGCTACCGTGGTGTGAGACAAGGTCCAGCCAAAGGAGTTCGCCGCCGCTAAGCATGCCTGGGCCACCCCGTGCCCACCGATAAGATCCGCTACTGGTGGACCAAGCGAGGATCGCATCGCCATCGCGTTGCGGATGCGCTTCAGTGTCTTATCCGGGTGTTCTGATCGTTCAATCGCCGCGTGGTACGAATGGTGTAAGCCAAGCCGTTGGAAGACACCGTCGAGATCGGTCTGGCTGACGCCCAGATCCTCGGCTGTTACCCAGTGTTCTTCGAGCCAGGGCAACATCGCCATAAAGAACCGTTCCAAGACCTCAAGAGCCGCTGGATGATGCGGATCCATATCAATGCCAGCTTTTGCGCCGCCCACAGGTAGGCCGAAGGCTGCAGTTTTCAGGGTCATGCGGTGAGCCAGGTCAGCTACTTCCGACAGCGTGCAACCAGCCCGCATCCGAGTGCCCCCGGTGGTGAGGCCTCCGACGATACTATCGACGACGAAAAACCCGCGGGCGCCGGTCACCGGATCGGTCCACACGTGTTCGTGTACGGGTGGTCCGTCGATGCTGGCAGGCGGAGCGAAGTGGTCGACGTGCTGGGTCAGCGGGCGCTCTTGGAAACTCCAGGGGTTGTGTATCGTAGTCATGCGTCCCACTTCCGTCCTCGGTCGGGAAATGTGCTGTGACTACAGTGTGAATCACCGGCCGCGGAAGCGTCTAGTTACAATTCATGCACGGTGGAATTCACTGAACCTGCACGATTATGTGTGAGCTGGACTACACTAATTGCCATGGACCTGTCACTTCGCCGCCTGAAGATGCTGCGGGAGCTGCACCGGCGTGGCACTGTGACTGCCGCAGCTGAGTCGTTACATTACAGTCCTTCCGGGATTTCTCAGCAGTTGACCCAGTTGGAGCGCGACGTCGGGGTGGTGTTAGTAGAACGCGTCGGTCGCCGTGTCCGGCTCACTGAGCTCGGACTGGTATTAGCCGAGCACGCCGAAGAAATTCTGGGCGCGGTGGAACGCGCTTCCATGGCGCTGGAACAGGTCCAAGGTGGCGTTACTGCCCGACTGACGGCCGGGGTGTGGGCTTCGGTTGCTTCCGGTCTGGTGACCCCGGCATTGGGCGCGTTGGCCAAGCAGCACCCGGGCATCGAGGTGCGCACCGTCGAACTGGCACCCGAATCGATGGCAGAAGCCGTGCTGGACGGTACTTTGGATTTTTCGTTCGTGATTGACTATACGAACTATCCGATGGTGTGGGACCCTGCGTTGAGTCGCGAAGTGATCGCAGTGGAACGGCTCTACGCTGCAGCTCCGGCCGGGAGCATCCCCGGCGCCACGGTATCGCTGACCGATCTGAGCGAGCACCCCTGGATCTTGGCTGGTTCGCGCTCGCATTTGGGCAAAGCGATTCGGCTGGCCTGCCGACGCCAAGGATTTGAACCACAGATTATGCACACCGTGGAGGAACAGTCGACCGCACTGGTGATGGTCGCCGGTGGTTTGGGCGTGTCGTTGGTGTCTGATCTCGCGTTAGATATGGTGCCCGATGGCGTGGGGATCGTGGCGCTGGACCAGCCGGTCATGCGCACAGTATCAATCGCTTGGCGCAGCACTCCAACACCGCGTGCCCCGTTGGATCTGGTGGTTGACGCGATGCGCACGGCGGCGGCCGAACGGGGGATTGCCAGCAGCACGGGGTTGCCGCAGCCGGAGGAGGAGCAGCATTAACTGTCGCGCAGCACCGCCGAAAGGAATTGCCTGGTCCGCTCATTGGACGGGTTGGTGAAGATGGTTTCAGGGTCGTTGGACTCGACGACCTTGCCCCCGTCGAACATCATCACTCGGTGCGAAACATCTCGGGCGAAACTCATCTCGTGGGTGACAATCAACATCGTGACGTTCGTATTTTCTGCAACATCGCGCAGCACTTGTAACACGTCGCCGACCACTTCGGGATCCAGTGCCGAGGTGACTTCATCCAGCAAGAGGATTTCGGGGTCCATTGCCAGGGCCCTGGCGATCGCCACACGCTGCTGCTGACCACCGGAGAGCTGGGTAGGGTGCGCATCGGCTTTGTCCGGCACACCGACCTGCTCAAGCAATTCACGGGCCCGGGCAGTGGCCTCGTCTTTGGACTTGCCCAACACGTGAATGGGTGCTTCGGTGATGTTCTGCATGACCGTCATGTTTGGGAACAAATTGAATTGTTGAAACACCATCCCGATACGAGTACGGATCTTTTTCTGTTCCCGGCTGGATACCGGCATCCGCTTGCCGTTGCGCTGTTCATACGCCAGCGGTTGGCCATCAATGTAGATGTAACCGGCACTGAGCTCTTCAAGGGTCATGACCAGACGCAAGATGGTCGTCTTACCAGAACCGGAAGGTCCAATGAGAGTCACTCGCTCGCCGCGTTCCACTGAGAAATTGAGATCCTTCAGGACCGTTTTATCGCCGAAGTGCTTTTCGACATCGCGGAATTCAATCACGGGGTGGGTGCTGTGCGGATCAGTGGGCGTAGGCAAGTGCCTTCTCCAATCGGTTGACGAGGACGGCGGTGCCGTAACTGGCGATCAAAAAGATAAGGCCGGCAATCGTAATGGTTTCAATATATCGGTAGGTGAAGCCGCCGATTTCCAATGCCGTGGTCACCATCTCCATGACAGAGATGGAGATCAAAAACGGCGTGTCTTTGAACATTGAGATCGCATAGTTGCCCAGTGAGGGCACCGTGGAACGTAACGCCTGCGGGATGATTACCCGGCGCCATGTGCGCGTAGCAGGCATGGATAGGGCGGTGGTTGCTTCCCACTGGCCGGTCGGGACCGAATCAATGCCCGCACGATACACCTCGGACATATACGTGGAATAGTGCACACCGTACACCAGTAGGGCTATGGTCATTGGCTCCATCCATACGAAACCGTAGAACAGGACCAATAATTGGACGACGATGGGCGTCATCCGAATGAAATTCGCAATCCAGGTAACCAACAACGACAGGGGTTTTGGCAACAGCCGAATCAGGATTGCAATCACGAGCCCAAGAACGACTGCGATCATCGTGCCAACGACCGTGACGAGCAGGGTTACCTGGAGAAAGGAACTTAACATCTGCGGCAAGACTTCCCACGCGAAGTCCCAGCGCCAGAAACTGGTGGAGTCATCGATATCTGGCGTGTCCACCGTTGCAGGCACCACGTGGGCTAGAAGTCCGAGCATGTTCATGACGATCCTCCTGACCCCGTCGTTACCGTCACCGCGTCATTATGGGAGCGGTTTTTCTTCGGGAGCGGAGAGAGAATCTCTAGCAGGCTTGGACCCTGACCCAGGCGATGCTTTGCCCGGGCCTCGAGTATCCGCATGAGCTGTGTCAAGATCAAAGCGATGAGGAAATATACCACCAACCCCACAACTGCCAGGGCGAAGAACCAGTCGGTAGTGCGCCGAAGCTGGAGCATTTCGAACGTGAATTCGTTCATACCGATGATATAGACAATAGAACTGCCTTTGAGTAGGTGCACCCAGAGATTGGTCAGTGAAGGCAACATCAGGGCCCATGCCTGGGGGAAAATTACACGGCGAACTTTATGCGGCCACGACATCGATAGAGCGGTGGTGGCTTCCCATTGGCTCTGTGGTACTGAGGTCAAAGAAGCACGGACAGCTTCGGCGCCATAAGCACCGTAATTCAGTGTGAGCCCGAAGATGGCTACCATCATGGCGCCCAGGCTTGGGCCGAACAGTGGCAGGACATAGAACAGCCACATCAGCTGCACCAGTAATGATGTACCGCGGAAGAATTCGATGATGATGCGGGCCGGGAGGCGAACCAGTTTTCGTGGGCTGCCCGCCATCAGGCCCAAGGTCACTGCAACAACGAATGCGAGTAGACCACTGATCACGGTGAGTTGGACCGTCAGCAGCAGGCCCTCCAGTAACCGGGGCCCGTGCATGGAGAGGGCATCTAGATAATTCACAAGACGACGTGATTCCCTTCTGGATTCTTTGGGATGCTCCCTCCGAGCGAGCGGGTCGGTCGGAGGGAGCCATCAGGAACAGTCAACGGCTAGGAACGTGACTATTCCTCGATATCCTGGAGGGCTTCTAGATCGCCGTTGCACAGTGCTTCAGCGGTCATGTCCTCGGGTGGAACCTCAGCGTCGGTGAAGCCGAATTCACCGATAATCTCACCAAGTTCGCCGTTGGATTTCAGCTCTGCAAGGTGCT
Organism: Yaniella soli; assembly: GCF_054782375.1. Classification (NCBI taxonomy): domain Bacteria; kingdom Bacillati; phylum Actinomycetota; class Actinomycetes; order Micrococcales; family Micrococcaceae; genus Yaniella; species Yaniella soli. The sequence continues at coordinate 44,730 of NZ_BAAGSP010000011.1, read as the reverse complement.
CGTTGTATTCATCGAGTGTTTCGGTGTCGTCCTGGCGGAAGACAGTGGACCCGGCCCCATACTGTAGGACCCCGTCAATTTCTTGCACAAATGGCCCCGTGACCTCAACGCCTTCAGCGTCTTCGGCCATCTGGTTGAGCGAGATAGCAGTCATCGCGAAGACATCCGCGCGTCCACCCTGAACCATCTTGAGACCCTCATCGGCGCTTCCCACGCCGTCATAGTCGAGTCCCAGATCCGTGGCATAACCCGCCTCAATACCTGCGGTCAGGGTGGCCAAGGTAATATCCTCACCGGCTTCCTGCGCTTCTAGCACATCGTCGAGGTCTTCTACACCGTGTGGGTTGCCTTCTTCGACGAGGAGCGTGGTTGTGTACATGATTTCTGGTTCAGCGAAAGCGGCTTCTTCACACCGTTCCGGGGTGATGGACATGCCCGCCGAGATGGCATCGAAGCGTTCTGCATTGAGCCCGGGGATGAGGTTGTCCCAATCCACAAGCTCTGCCTCAACTTCATAGCCCATATCGCCAAAGATCCGTTCGGCCAACGCTACGGTCGCACCCTCGGGCTCACCTTCATCATTGAGGTAGGAGTAAGGGATTTCGCCAGCAATGCCAACCGTAATCGTCTCGCTGGCTTCTTCGCCGCCGTCTGCTCCACCACCGTTGTCCGCTTCCTCGCCGCTACATGCGGTCAGCGCGAACAGCGCTGCCGCTGAAACCGCGGCAGCTTTTGTTATTTTCGATGTGTTGCGAACCATAAAAGATAACCATCCTTATGCTGCACCGACCTCACCGTCGGACACATCTTCAATGACTGCCGAGAGTAGGCCTGGTGCGCAGTTCCTCTTCGAGTGATTTATGTCACCTGCTGGGCAGGCTGAATGGGAACCCTCAACAGCTCGAGCGCCAATATGTGGAATTCTCAAAAAAATTTATGAATTTGAGATGTTTCGGCTCTCACTGGGTATGCAACGTTCAATACTTGAAAAAACTACGCGTGCTGGTTACCAGCAGTGACGCTGGTGCTAAGCAAAATCGTGAGCATGTGGTGGACGCTGGGTGCCCGCCTGAATTGCTTCCGCAGGGTCTGTGCCAAGACCGATGATGCGGTTGGAGTCATCAACGTGCACCACGTTGGGCTGGTAGCTACGGGCTTCGGCGTCTTGCATCTGCGCATAGGCGATGAGAATCACGAGGTCACCGGGATGGACGAGAAGCGCTGCAGCCCCGTTGATGCCAACTACCCCGGAATCGCGTTCCCCGGCGATCGTGTAGGTCTCGAGACGAGCGCCGTTGGTAATATCCACGATCGAGACGAGTTCACCGGGCAGAATGTTCGCAGCATCCAGCAGGTTCTGATCCACGGTCACTGAGCCAACGTAGTGCAGATTCGCTTCGGTGACAGTAGCACGGTGGATCTTGGCGTGGAACATAGTGCGCAACATGGAGTCTGCCTCTCAGCGTGATAAAAGTGCAAGTGCGGGGCGATAGCCGAGGGCAAGTCTACCGTCTCATGTGAACTACCTCATCGGCGAGTGCTACCACATCGTCGTGGTGATGGGTCACCAACACCACCGTCAGATCTCGGGTGACCTCGGCCAAAACATCCCGGATGGCCGGTGCCGCATCAACATCAAGGGCAGCCAGCGGTTCATCCAATAAGACCAGACGCGGACCCGATGCCAAGACCCTGGCGATGGCCACACGCTGCGCCTGCCCGCCGGAGAGCTGGTCGGGTTTGCGTTTCCCAAGACCGGCTAACCCGACGCGGTCCAACCATGCTTCGGCGGCTTCGCGACGAGCTTTGCGCCCAGTAATCCCCGCACGTTCCATGCCGTACATGATGTTTTCGCGTGCTGACAGATGAGGAAACAGGTGGTGATCCTGCGAAAGATACCCGATACCACGGTCTTTGGCCGGCACCCACGTCACGGGCCTCTTGGCTGGGGATGGGCAATTGAATAGCGTCGTGTCACCAAGGTAGGCCCGACCCGTATCCGGGATCAGCCACCCGGCTAACGCCAAAAGCGTCGTCGTCTTGCCCGAACCATTCGGGCCAAGGAGACCAACCGTTGCACCGGCGTTCACCTCGAATGCGAGCTGAACATTGCGCTGGGCTACCGTGAGCTCAACCGAGAGTCCTGGGGCCGTCATGAAGTGCCCTCCCGGGACTTCGTCGGACGGAAGTAGGCCACAGCAATCACAATGATCGCGACCGCAATAAGCACTAACGATAATGCGACGGCTGCATCCTGATCGGTCTCACGGGCCAGATAAATCTCCAAGGGCATGGTCCGTGTGGTGCCCTGCAATGAGCCAGCAAACGTAATGGTGGCACCAAATTCCCCCAGTGCACGGGCAAAGGTGAGTACCGCACCCGAGATCAACCCGGGCCGCAGCAGCGGCAGCGTGATGGTGCTGAACGTCCGCCATTTCGAAGCGCCCAGCGACTGTGCAATGCGCTCGTAGTGCTCACCGCCAGATGCCAGATGTGATTCCAGCGAGGTCACCATAAATGGCAAGGCCACGAACGTTTGAGCCATGACCACTGCTGCGGTGGTGAATGCAATATCAATGCCCATCGCGGAGAGGTGTTCACCGATCAGTCCGCGCCGCCCAAACGCTTCTATCAAAACAATCCCAGCAACGACGGGCGGGATCACGAGCGGGACGAGGACAATCGAGTGGATCAGTGTTCGGCCCGGAAAATCCGTGCGTGCTAACACCAGGGCTAAGGGCACGCCGAGTATGACACAAAGGATGGTTGCCACCACCGACGTCCGAAGCGATAACCACAGCGCATCCAGCGCAGCTTGACTGGTCAGTAGATGGGGTAGATCCGACCACGTGATATCCACCAGCAGGGTTATGAAGGGTAGAACAAAAAATGCGCCGGCCAAGCATGCGATACCGATGGCCGCTGCGGGGACGCCGGTCGCCAGATGCGCTCGCCGTCGGCCGGTGGTGACTTGTTTCGTGGCTGTCATGATGAGTGCTGATCTGGGGCCGTGAAGCCGTGTTCTTCTAAAATGGCCTGACCTGCCTTGGAATGGACATATTCAATGAATGTATCGGCAGCTTCCGGACGCGTTGAGTTGGTGGTCCGCGCAATGGGGTAGTGGTTCAGCTGCTCGTCGGCTCCGACCAGGTCAAACGTTTGCACTTCGTCGGGGGCGAGTGCAGCGTCCGTGGCGTATACCAGTCCCGCATCAGCTTGTCCTGAGCGTACTTTGCCAAGGACATCTGATACCTGTTGTTCTTCTGATACAGGACTCAGAGTGATCCCGGCGGCTTCTGCCAGCGTCTGTGACAGCCCACCACAGGGCACCTGTTGGGCGCAGACCACGAGATTGACCCCCTCGGCATTGGCATCCTCGAGTGAAGAGATGTCGGCTGGATTGTCGGCAGGGACAATACCGACCAGTGAGTTTGCGGCAAACAATTGACGCGTGTCGGCCTCGACGGTTTCGTCGCTTTGGGCCGTGTCCATGGTTGTTTCATTCGCTGAGGCAAACACGTCGGCGGGAGCACCGTCCGCAAGATTTTGGACGAGTGTAGAGGAACCTGCGTAGTTAAAATCCACGGAAATGTTCGGGTGCTCCGCAGTGAATGCTTGGGCGATGTCGTCAAAGGGTTGTTGCAGGGAGGCCGCAGCGAGAACGTCGATCGTCACCTCATCCATGGTGGTCTCTGGAGTCGAATCGGTGGCACTGCAACCGACAAGCGTCAAGGCAGTGGCAGTCATCAACACCGTGCCAGTACGTTTCATGAGGAGAGACCGGTCGTTTCGATGACAACGTTCGTGGCTTTGACAGTGGCAACCGCGGGAGAGCCAACCACTAAACCTAGGTCATGAACTGCTTCCGTGGAGATCAGCGACACCACGCGGAAGGGTCCGCATTGTAGCTCGACTTGGGACATGACCGGATCAGATTGGATTTTTGTCACCAAGCCGGTGAGTTTATTTCTGGCCGAAGAATGCAATTCGCCCGGGACACTGGCACGGCCCTCTGCGGCGGCTTGAGCCAGTGCGGCGACTTCTGCACCGGCAACGACTTGTCGTCCCGAGTCATCGTGGTGGGCAGTGAGCTTGCCTTGAGCGATCCAACGCCGCACCGAATCATCGGAGACCCCGAGATACCCGGCAGTCTCGGAAATACGCAAATACGTCATAAACATGAAGTCTATGACGTATTTGCGGGAAAGGTAAAGGTTTTATACCGTGATTACGGGCGTCCATTGATTAAGGTTTGAATACGGGAGACACCTTCGATGAGATCGTCCAGACCCAACGCATAGGACAGCCGGAGATATCCGGTCTTACCGAACGCCTCACCGGGTACAACAGCGACCTGGGCTTCCTCCAGAATCACTTGTGCAAGTTCTGTCGAGGTGTCGACACGACGGCTTGCAACGTCCTTACCCAACGCACGCGTGACATCGACGTACGCGTAGAAGGCGCCCTTGGGGGTGGGGCAGTGGAACCCTTCAATGTCGTTGAGCATTTTGACCATCGTCTTGCGACGGTCATCGAATGCCCCGCGCATTTCCTGGACCACGTCTAACGGCCCGGAGATGGCGGCCAGCGCAGCCTTTTGCGCGACATTGTTGACGTTTGAGGTGGCATGTGACTGTAGTGTCGAGGCTGCTTTCACCACGTCTGCCGGGCCGATCATCCAGCCGACGCGCCAGCCCGTCATAGCGTAGGTCTTGGCCACACCGTTGAGGATCACGGTTTGGTTCGCCAGCTCGGGGACAGCCTTCAGTATCGAGGTGAACTCGGCGTCATCGTAGGTCAGGTGTTCATAAATTTCATCGGTGATCACCCAAATGCCGTGCTCGAGCGCCCACTGGCCAATGGCTTGTGTTTCCTCCAGGGTGTATACAGCACCCGTGGGGTTTGAGGGCGACACCAAGACCAGGGCTTTGGTGTGTTCTGTCCGGGCGGCTTCGAGCTGCTCCACGGTCACCTTGTAGTCAGCTTCAGCGCCCGCAAAAACGTCGACGGCAATGCCGCCGGCCAACTTTATGGACTCTGGGTAGGTCGTCCAATACGGGGCGGGCAGCAAAATCTCATCGCCGGGGTCGGTGAGGGCAGCGAACGTGTTGTACACCGCTTGCTTTCCACCGTTGGTGACGATGATCTGGGAAGCATCCACGGTAACGCCGGAATCACGCAGCGTTTTGTCCGCGATAGCTTGCCGAAGTTCAGGCAGACCCGCCGCTGGGGTGTATTTGTGGTTGGCGGGGTCGGCGGCAGCCTGCTGCGCGGCGTCAACAATATAGTCTGGTGTGGGAAAATCTGGTTCCCCAGCCCCAAAACCAATGACGGGTTCGCCTGCTGCTTTGAGCTGTTTGGCTTTCGCGGTAATCGCCAGCGTCGCAGATTCGGGGATTGCTTGCAGACGGGCAGAAACGCGACGTACGGGGTCAACCATAGGTGGCCTGAGCCTTTCGAATAGGGTCTCACCGCATTGGCGAGGAAGAAGTATTCTGTGGGTTAACAGTACTGTAGTATCGCGACCATCACACGGTTGATTGCGGTTACAAGATTGCGTTGCGAGCTCGAAGGCCTGCCTGATTTGTCGACTCGGTCCGTATTAGCTATGATTGGACTCTGGTGTAGGTCGCACACCAGTTTTTGTGTGCGGTCAACCCTAGGGCAGTGGCGCAATTGGTAGCGCAACGGTCTCCAAAACCGTAGGTTGCAGGTTCAAGTCCTGTCTGCCCTGCGCATGAGGTTCGGAAGAATCGAAGAACCTATCAGCAAAATCGTAATGAGCGAGGATCAGTGAGCGAAACAACACCATCCCAAAACGCTGAAAAGCGTGGGTTTTTTGCTCGCATCATGATGTTCTTGCGCCAAGTCATCGACGAGATGCGCAAGGTCGTCACACCGACCCGTCAAGAACTCATCAAAATGACCGGCGTGGTACTGGTCTTCGTTGTCATCGTGATTGGGCTGGTAAGCCTGCTCGACTGGCTGTTCGGCATGGGTGCATCCTGGGTATTCGGTAGTTCTGACGGCCTCTAGAACTTCACATGTATCGCGGGGAGCTTCCCGTAGTGAAGATGCCAGTAAATACCCGTGATTGACCGTTGAGAAAGCAGGATACCTAGTGTCGGAGAACGAACTCGATCCAAACATCGAAACCGAGGCGAATGACGCATCCGCCTCGGTTCATGATGCCAACGACGATGCCGCACAGGAAAAACAGGAACCAGCCGAAGCAGCTGCGGATGTCGAAAATAGCGACGAGGTACCAGCCGTTGATGAAGATGGCGCGACCGACGAGGTAGCCGTTCAAGCTCCTGCCGAAGTTGCTGAAGACGTCGCCGTTGAGGAAAACCTCGAGGAACCATCGGCAACCGCTCCTGAACCTACACCCGGACCCGTCGCCAAAGATCCTGAAGAAGTCGCTGAAGAGCTTCGGACTCGCCTGCGTCGTGCACTTGGCGAATGGTACGTCGTCCACACCTACTCCGGTTATGAGCGTCGCGTAAAAGCCAACCTGGAAACTCGAATCCAAACACTAGAAGTCGAAGACGACATCTACGAAATCGAAGTTCCCATGGAAGAAGTCGTCGAAATCAAAAACACTGTGCGCAAGGTCATCAACCGCGTACGTGTGCCCGGCTACGTTTTGGTTCGGATGGAACTGACCGAAGACGCCTGGGCTGCTGTTCGTCACACCCCTGGTGTGACAGGCTTCGTTGGTAATGCGCATGATCCAACGCCACTGACGCAACAAGAAATCTTCGACATGCTGGCCCCGTCGCTGATGCAAGAAGCCGCGAAGGAAGCCGAAAAGGCTGGCGCTCCGCTCACTGGCGAAGCAGCCCAAGAAACGGCACCACCGGTATCGGTGGACTACGAAGTCGGCGAATCTGTCACGGTCAAGGAAGGTCCATTCGAATCCTTGCCAGCGACCATTTCCGAGGTCAAGGTCGAATCGCGTCAGCTCGTGGTACTCGTGACGATCTTCGAACGCGAAACCCCAGTGACCCTTGGCTTCAACGAAGTAACCAAGGTTGAATAACCTCATATGAGACTTCACTCCAGGCCCGAAAGCTTTGTTCGGGCCTGTGGTGTTCAGGTCACCGCGCCACGGTGATCGCACCGTCACCCACGCTCCTGTGGTTGGCGTTATCCGAACAAGAAAAGGACCCCAAAATGGCCCCAAAGAAAAAGGTCTCCGGTCTGATTAAACTCCAGATCGAAGCGGGTGCAGCATCACCTGCTCCACCAGTTGGCCCAGCACTTGGTCAGCACGGTGTCAACATGATGGAGTTCGTCAAGGCCTACAACGCCGAAACCGAATCCATGCGCGGCAACATTATCCCGGTAGAAATTACCGTCTATGAAGACCGCTCATTTACCTTCATCACCAAAACCCCACCTGCCTCACAGCTCATTAAAAAAGCTGCCGGCATTGCAAAGGGTTCTGGAACCCCGCACACCGTCAAAGTTGGCAAAATCACCATGGACCAAGCGAAAGAAATCGCTGAAACCAAAATGCGTGATCTCAACGCCAACGACCTCGACTCCGCAGCGAAAATCGTTGCCGGAACTGCCCGCTCCATGGGCATCACCGTCGAAGGTTAACTCAACACTTCTCAAAACCCCGTGGTAGGGCCGAGCGCGGCCCGACGACACCACAACTGCATAAGGAGAAAACGCAGATGGCAAAGCGCAGCAAAGCATATAAGGCAGCCGCAGCAAAGGTCGCAGACCGCCAGTACGCACCAGCCGAAGCAATTGCTTTGGCCAAAGACGTCAACCCGTCTTCGAAAGACACCACTGTAGAAATCGCATTGCGTCTCTCAGTGGATCCACGAAAAGCAGACCAGATGGTCCGCGGCACCGCCAACCTGCCACACGGTACCGGTAAAACCGCCCGCGTGGTTGTTTTCGCAACCGGTGACAACGCCGCCGCAGCTGAAGAAGCCGGCGCAGACTACGTCGGTTCCGACGACCTGGTGGAACGCATCCAGGGTGGCTGGACCGATTTCGACGCCGCCGTTGCATCACCAGACATGATGGGCCAAGTTGGACGCCTCGGTAAAATTCTGGGTCCACGTAACCTCATGCCGAACCCACGTACCGGCACCGTTACCCCAAACGTTGCACAGGCAGTCAAAGAGATCAAGGGCGGCAAAATCGACTTCCGCGTCGACCGTCACTCAAACCTGCACTTCATTATCGGCAACACCAGCTTCAGCGCTGAACAGCTCACCGAAAACTACGCGACGGCACTCGATGAAGTCATTCGTCTGAAACCATCCGCATCCAAGGGTCGTTACATCACGAAAGCAACCGTCACGACCACCTTCGGTCCGGGCGTTCAGATCGATCCAAACGTCACTCGCATTCTTCCAGAAGACGACGAGTAAAAATTACCCACGCAAACGTGGGTAGCTATCAAAGAGCGGATCAGGAATAATGTTCTTGATCCGCTTTTTGCATGCCAGAAAACAGGGAGCTAACCTCCCGGGGGAGTCAACACCTTCAGCTGGAACTCCCCGGTATCCGGATCAAACTCTGGCATGTCAACGTCGGGCAGAGAATCCTGCATAGCTGCCACCGCGACGAATAAGCCAACCACGAGGCCGAGGATCATGCCGACAACAGAGATGATCAATGCAGCGATACCGTGCCCCCGTTTGCGGTTCCTCAGACAGATCGCGACGATGGACAGGACGAAGGCAATGCCCACCAAGGCCCAACCTATGAGCATCACCGGTGGAATAATGATGCACACCGCACCGGCAATTGAGACTATGAGCGCGATGACTCCAACGGTGTTCCGGGACTTATACGATTGCGCAGGGAAATACACGTCTGGTTGAGCATAACGTCTGTCTGGGCCGGACACTGTTGCCCCTTACATAACTTGATGAGAATGTTTGTCACAGGAAGATACGACTCTGTTCCAGTTTGATCAAGACTACTCGGAGCGCGCTGAGCACCAACAGGTAGTTACGCCCGCCCACAGTATGCGCATGGATCCACATTTCCGGAACGAAACTCAAGAACAGGCTGCGGGACCCGAAACACTCAGCTTTGCCGAGCACGTCGGTGGGGTATAAGCGTAGATGCCCAGCTCCCACGACGGAGCTGGGCGTCTACTGCGGACGGCGTGAATGTTAGCTACTGGACTTCATAGAACACACTGTCGCCCAACATGCTCGGTGATAGCAGAATGTTGCCGCTCTCTACATCCTCCATCGGCACTTCGATACCGAAGTTGCCAGTAGTCGAGGCGCCTTCATAGAGCGTTTCCATCGAGTCGAAGGATTCAGGGACAACGATCAAACTTGCGGTGGTATCAAACGAGTTCCCCTGCGAACTGACGTATTCTACGCTTACGCCCATGGGCGTTTCGCCGGACGAATCATCTCCGAGATACGTTGCGGTGACGTTCACCGTAATGAAGCCATTGCCCTCGGCTGGCTCTTCGTTGAGCGGGTTTTCCACAAGGACGGCCTCAGTAGCGCTGAGATCAACACTATTGACCGTCACTTCCCAGTCCGAAGCAGTCACGGCGGTCCCAAGTGCAAGCGGATTATCGCGGGTGCCTTCCTCACCGCCAGCGGCATCATCATCTGATCCGTCTTGTGCATTCTCATCGGTGACACTTTCTTCTACATCGCCGCCTTCGGTAGACGCTTCGATTTGAGTATCTTCGTCGAAAGCCTCGTCGAAGGAAGTCGCAACGACGGTGAAGAACACCATGAAACCGATGATGGTTCCCACAATTGAGATGATGAGGGCAGCTATGCCCTGACCGCGTTTCTGGTTCTTCAAAAACAACGACACGATTGACAGGATGAATGCGACCGGTAACAAAATCCACCCCAGGATGAGTGCGCCAGGGATCATGGCAAACACGGCACCGACGATTGCCGTAATGAGCGCAATGATGCCAACCGTATTTCGTGTCTTAGGCGGTGGAGCTTGGGTGCGAGTTTTAGGATGAGTCGTTGTCATGGGGGCCTTTCAAAGGTGGAGTGATATACAACTGAACACTTCTTACGTTATGAATGAAGCAGCTGAGTACACAGCACCTACCGGGTACACCTGCATACCCGATCAGGTATGCAGCTCGCACCGAAAGTGTGATCGCAGAACAGCTGCGCCTCGATAGACTCGACTACCATGACGACAACCGCGAGGAAGCACAGGCTCGTCTCTGTGCTCTTGAACATATTGGCCGTACTGGTGATGATGATTGTCGGTCTTTTCGTCTCGTTGCTGGCAATATTGACTGCACCGGAGAATTTTGATGGCTCGTTCGAACTGCTCACAGATCTTGGTGCACTTCGCGTCCTGCTCGCACTGCTGTTGTTATGTCTGCTCCCGTGGTATCGCAAAATCCCTTTGGCACTCATCATGGCCGGCGGCTTCTACGCAGTGATTGCACAGGGCGACCCCTACGTGCTGGGTGTCGGATTAACGGTGTGGATCGTTCGAGCGCAACACCGCTGGCAATGGACAATTGCAGCAGGCGGTCTTGCAGCGATGGTGCTCAACCTGGTCTGGCACATTCTGGCAATACAACGCATGGGCGAGCAGGCTGCGACCGCCGAGGCGATACTGGCTGTGCTGACACTTGGTTTTGCTGCGATCGGCACGGTCTTGTCGATCTCACTTATCACTCGCCAGCGTCGCAGTATCAACGAGGCCCACGCGGAAGTGGAAGCAGTCGAACATGATCGCGACGCCATCTCGACCCAAATGACTCGGCAAACAGAACGGGAATATCTGGCGCGGGAAGTCCACGACACTCTGGCGCAGCGTCTGACTGCGTTGTCCTTGCAAACCGGCCAGATGCAGAAGTCTTTGGACGACACTGATCCCAACGAATTATCCAGCGCGTTAGAAGAAACCAAACACTATTCAGACCAGGCACTCCGCGATTTGCGCAGCTTGGTGACATCTCTGCGGGATCAAGGCGAAAAGGAGGCGTCAATCCCATCGGTTGCTCCCGGTGGTTTCCAGGACCTCAGAGTCCTCTTCGATGATGCCGCCCATCAAGGGCTTAAGATTCAGCCCCAGGTACTTCTGGACAGTTACGATACTGCATCCGACGAAACCCAACGCGCCGTGTTGCGCATTACTCAAGAAGCACTGACCAACGTAATGCGGTACAGCCCTGACAGGACTGTCCAGCTGCGCGTTGAAGGACAACCCGGCTATGACTTACTCCTGGAATTCACGAATCGTCGTGATCCCAGCCGAGACTTCACCGGTGGCAGCGGTACAGGTTTGCTTGGAATCAAAGAACGAGCAGAAATCATCGGCGGAACAGCTCAAGAAGAAATCTTAGACGAACATTTCCGCTTGACCGTCACGCTTCCGTGGCCCACCGACGAACGAACGCAACCTTAAACGGGACCTAGCTGTAGTGCTAAACTTTCCTTGTGGCAACGAGGGTATTGATAGTCGACGACGAGACGATGACGCTGAAGAATCTCGTAGCGATCGTTGAAGCCGACCCGGAGCTAGAAGTCGTTGGCACAGCGGACAATGGAGTCGATGCCCTCCCACACATCCGAGATTCCCGCCCGAATGTCGTGGTCATGGACTTATATTTACCCGGTGAATTCGACGGTGTTGAAACCATCCGGCGCGTACAGAATCTCCTGAACCCGCCGACGATGATCGCAGCCACCAGTTTCGATTTGGAGTCCTACACTCGGGGCGCATTGGAAGCCGGTGCGGTGGGATTTATTTTGAAGAATGACGCGGAATCCCTCTTGAATCCCGCTATCCATGCGGCTGCGAACGGCGACCCGATAGTGTCACCCCAGACCACGAGCCGGCTCATCAAGAATTTTTTGAAACCAAGTACTGCGCCAGAAATTGCCCAAGCCAGACAGCGTATATCCGCACTGTCACAGCGGGAATTGCAGGTTGCCAACCTCATTGGCAACGGTAAGGCATATAAACATATCGCAGCAGACCTGAACATCGCACCCGATACGGTCAAGTCAACCGTCACCCGAGCGATGCAAAAAACAGGTGCCGACAATGGCGCTCAGCTAGCTTTTCTGATCGGCCGAGCACAGGTAGACATCCCCGATTCGAACTGACAAGCCAAAGGTCGCTCGCCGTGCGACCTCTCATCGCTCAATTTGCAAACACCGGGCGGACCTAGGTATGCTTGAGCTTACCGAAGACCGCCGGTCGTATTTACCTGTGCTAAATAGGTAAGACTATAAAGGCTCATGACATGAGCGGCCCGCGCAGGTGATACATGAAGGCATAGACTTACTGCGTCTGAAGCAGTTTTAGATTCTTTGCGCCCTGTGCACCTGCACGGGGCGTTTTTGTGTTTGAGCGCCGGCATATCCACTAAGGAAGGAGTGCCATGGCGAATGCTGAAAAAACTGCAGCCGTGGATGAGCTGACGGAATTATTCCGCAACTCTTCTGCAGCAGTTATCACTGAATACCGTGGTCTCACCGTAGAAGAGATCACGACCTTGCGTCGCTCTTTGGGTGAGAACGCCACCTACGCCGTGGCGAAGAACACGCTGACTGCTATTGCGGCAGAGAAGGCTGGCATCACTGCCCTCGAAGGCAAACTGACCGGACCTACCGCAATCGCCTTCGTCTCCGGTGAAACCGTTGACGTTGCCAAGACTGTGCGTGATTTCGCCAAGGCTCACGACAAACTGGTCATCAAGGGCGGCTACATGGATGGCGAGGCACTTGATGAAGCAGATGTCCGCCAGTTAGCAGATCTCGAATCTCGCGAGGTTCTGTTGTCCATGATGGCTGGTGCAATGAAAGGCTCCCTGTCCAAGGCAGCCGCTACATTCCAGGCACCAATCGAGAAGGCTGTTCGCCTCGCAGAAGCGTTGCGCGAAAAGCAAGATCAAGCTGCCTAACGACTGGCACCTTGTGTGCCGCTAACCCAAATACAAGACTTTTATCGCAAAGGAGCCACTACCATGGCAAAAATGTCCACCGAAGAACTCTTGGATCAGTTCAAAGAGCTATCCCTGCTAGAACTCTCCGAATTCATCAAGGCCTTTGAAGAAGAATTCGACGTAACCGCTGCTGCTCCAGTTGCTGTCGCTGCTGGCGCACCAGCCGGCGGTGGCGACGAAGGCGACGCTGCTGAAGAGCAGACCGAATTCGACGTCGTCCTCGAATCCGCTGGCGATGCCAAGATCGGTGTCATCAAGGAAGTACGCGCTCTGACCTCCCTGGGTCTGAAAGACGCAAAAGACCTCGTTGACGCTGCTCCGAAGGAAGTTCTCGAAGGCGTTGACAAGGCTGCCGCAGACGCTGCCAAAGAAGCTCTGGAAGGCGCAGGCGCTACCGTAACCGTGAAGTAGTTTTCCGGCCCTTACGGTCAGCATCAGCTCTGATCGAATTTCAACCTCGTCCCCGCTGCATAATGTAGCGGGGACGAGGTTTTTCTCATTCCTCATACTTGCTCGACCCAGCACATTCCTCCGCCCGTAAGGCGCGATATGTGTCGCCGTTACCTATTAGTTGCCGATTATTCACCAGATAGATGTCAGCAACTTCAGTGCGGGTAACATCAGCCGCGTACAAACGGTAGATTCCAACAAACTTCTAGGCGAGGAATGGTTATGAAATGTGCCTTCGTCCGTCACGGACGCACCGAGTGGAACAAGAAACGACTCCTGCAGGGGCGTACAGATAACCCGCTCAGTGCCGAAGGCTACTTTGAAGCCACCAAAGCAGCGCAAAGTCTGCAACGCATAGGCCATTGGCACGCCGTATATTCCTCCCCGCTGATGCGTTCGGTACAAACCGCCCAACGGATCGCCGAGATCCTGGCAATCGCGAGGGTGCACAAACAAGCCGATCTCGTTGAACGAGATTTCGGACCCGCCGAAGGCATTCACCTTGGTGACTTCGACGATGAAACACGCAACGAGTTGATCTGTGCCGTTGAGACCGACCAAGAAGTGCAAGACCGTGCGCTCCACGCATTCCGCTATATCGCCGAACGTCACCGTGGCAAAAACGTAATCCTCGTTGGTCATGGTGCGCTGTTTCGGCTGGGCCTCTCGGCAGCTCTCGGCTACGATCACCCGCCGATTTTCAACGGTGACATCTGTGAATTTCCATCAGAGATGTTTCAGAATATTTAGCCGATGATGAGACCTATGTTCCAACAGACCACCCCAAAAACTCGACGGTCACTCATCGGTCATCTGCGTGCCGCTATCCCGCAACTGTCACCCACCGAACAGCGCGTCGTCGAAGCTCTACTCTTTGATATCGATCGCATCGCTCACTGCAGTGCCATGGCTATCGCGAAAACGGCCAACACATCATCCGCGACCGTCGTGAGAACAGCACAAAAACTTGGCTACACCGGATACAACGACCTGCGCAGCGAAGTCATTAGATTGGGAATGCAGGAACCCGGACAGGGCAGCGGTGTCGACAGTTCGGCGCCACCAAGCGATGACGTCATGGATGAGGTTTTCGATACGGCAACAGACGGACTCCGGACTGCCTCAGACACATTGGACCGTCAGCAATTTTCTCAAGCAGTGGATACGCTTGATGCTGCGAAGAAGATCCTATTCATTGGGTCCGGTGAATCTTCCATGCCCGCACAAGAGGCAGCGCTGCGCTTCATGATGTATGGGCGTGACGCATCTGCCCCCACAGACGTCTTGCAACAACAATTCGGGGCACGCCTTTTGACCGAACGAGACGCCGTTGTCGCGGTCAGTTTCAGTGGTGCGAATAAACACACCCTTGAAGCGGTCGAGACCGCAAAAATCACTCGAGTACCAGTGATAGGAATTACCAGCACCACGCTCTCTCCACTTGCTGAGCTCACCAACACCTTATTAGTGGTGGCGTCACCCACCACATCGACTGATCCGTTGGTCGGACGCATAGCGCACTCGTTGGTCCTGAATGGACTCAATCAGGCGGTTCTGCGCAGACAGCAACCACAAGCCTTCGGTCCATCCGATGCACTCGCTGACGTGTTCGCGCGGACGCTCAAGGAACAGCAAGAAAAGTAGTACGCGTCACGCAGCTATAGTCATAGTTTCTTGAGACTTCACCTCGGTTAGAGGGCCTCGACATGTAGCGTTCACCTTCATTCGTTGCAATGACGTATGTAAGCAGATTACGAACGAAAAGAAATCTTGTAACGAGGTGAGGTTTTAGCATTGCAGCCCACAGTGCAAGTAGCGAACTTGCCGAATTTTAGGTCACTACCTGGTCAATCGGCGGCCAAAGTGTTTCGCTCTGGTGCGCTGTCAGAGCTGACCCAGGCTGGCAGCGAGCAGCTAGCAGGACATGGCATCGGCTGTGTCGTGGATCTGCGGGAACCATATGAAATCGCAGCATCTCCTGACCAGACACACGAAATGCGCTATGTGAATGTGCCGCTTTATCGCGGTCAGGTGCCTCTGGCTGCTGCGATCGATGATGTCTACAGGGTGTTGCTGATGGAACGTGGTCATCAAATCGCTATGGCAGTTCAAACCATCAGCCAACATTTGGACCAACACGTTGTCGTGCACTGTAAAGCCGGCAAAGACCGTACCGGGCTCGTGGTCGCACTGGTGCTGGCAGCCGTGGGCATTGCTGAATCAGAGATCATCGCCGACTACGAGCAGTCGGCGAGTAATCTCTCTGCGACGTATCGACAACACATGACACAGCAGCTGGAAGTAGAATTGGCAGATAATCCGACGGGCTTGCAGGCGGCAATGCACCTCCACATGGCATCGCCCGGCGCAGCCATCCAGCGAGCACTGCAGCTCGTCAAGACGAAGCACGGTTCTGCGGCACACTACCTCTCGTCACACGGTGTTACTGGTGACGACCTGGCAACACTCAGCAACCATTTTGTGTCACGGAGCGCAGCAGCATGGTAACCCCACACGTGCGCTTGGTTCAGATCACGGATGTGCACCTGACCGGGCCCGACCAGCTGCTCTTCGACCGTGTTGATACGTGGCAACAATTCTGCACTGCACTGTCGGCAGCTGGACATTTCAACCCCGACGGGGTGCTTGTGACCGGTGACGTCTATGACAAAGACCAGGCTATGACGGCACAGTTCACTACGTTGATCGAAACGGCTCAGCACGAACTGGGCTGCCCGGTGATCCTGCTGCCGGGCAATCATGACACCCCACCCACGTGGCAACTCGAGCACGTGAATGCTGATTCTGTCGGACCCGAACCGGGGGACAGTATTCACACCATCCGCGGGCTACGCATCATCAGTCTCAACACCCACGGTCAACAAGTTCTGCAAGGACATTTAACTGCTGAACAACTCAGATGGCTTGGGGCCGAGCTGGAGACGACCGCGATCGCTGGCACCGTGATCGCCATGCACCATCCACCGGTACCAACCGCACACGAGTTTCTGTCGACGGTTGGGCTTGCCGACCCCTCGTGCTTGGCGCAGGTGCTCAACAGCTCAGATGTTCGACTCATCGTCAGCGGACACCTGCATTTTCAAACTGCCGCGATGCTCGGTTCCATCCCAGTGTGGAGCGGACCGGCGCTGGCCTATCAACAAAACGCCTACGCACCAGCAGGAACACTGCAAGGACTACAACAGCCCGGCATCAGCATTATAGACGTATTCGAAGACACGCACGCTGTTGTACCAGTGCCACTTATGACCTCAGCAACGCTTTTCACCCGACCCATCCCTCAATAAATCCGATCACCCACCCTCGTATTTCACCAAGGAGCACACCGTGAAACGTTTTACCAAAGCTGCCCTCCCATTCGTTGTTGTCTCAGCGCTCGCACTGGCGGGATGTTCATCCGATGACGCGGATACCGCGAATGCTGAAGGCTCCTCAGACGCACTGTCAGGTACGGTCACCCTCTACACTTCCGAGCCCCAAGAAAAGATCGATGAGATCATCGCAGGCTTCACCGAGCAACACCCGGACGTCACCGTGGAAACCTTCCGCGCGGGCACCGGTGAACTCACAGCACGTATCGCCACAGAACAAGAAACCGGTGAAGTCCAGGCGGACGTCTTGCTTGCCGCAGATGTACCAACATTTGAAGCCTACGTAGAAGACGACATGCTCGCACCATTGGAAGTCGACAACGTCACTGAACTCGACGAAACCTACGTCGATTCCGAGGGCTACTGGGTGGGAACTCGTGTGATCCCGACGGTGCTGGCCTACAACACCGATGTTGTTGATAGCCCACCGGAATCATGGCAGGAACTCACCGACGAAGAGTATGCAGGTCAGATTTCCATGCCAAACCCTGATGTCTCGGGTGCTGCCGCTTTCAACGCTGCCGTGTGGCTCGATGACGAAAATCTCGGTGAAGACTGGCTCGATGATGTGATGGATAATGACCCAACCATCCTGGAATCCAATGGTCCCGTTGGACAGGCAGTGGCTGATGGCACCACCGGTGTCGGTGTGGTGGTCGATTATCTGGCACGCGAACTCGGCGAACAGGGCTCACCCATTGATCTGGTGTACCCAACCGATGGTGCACCCTATGTTTCCCAGCCGGCCGGAGTATTTTCGGATACAGAAAACCCAGAAGTGGCCAACGCATTCATCGATTACCTGATCTCCGAAGAGGGTCAGACCACTGCTGTCGAACAGTCCTACCTCCCGGTCCGCTCGGACGTTGGCGTCCCCGAAGGTGCTCCAGAAATGGACGATCTTGAACTGCTCGATCCAGATCTCGACCACATCGCTGAGATCCAATCCGAATCCGTCGATCACTTCAACTCACTGCTGAACTAAGCACCACATGATTGAAACCAAACCCACACCCCAAGACCACGCTGTGCACGGTGCCTCGCAGAATCGAGCACCGTCCAACGCACCACGCGCGGGCCGATCGCGGACACGATTCAGCGGACCAGACGGACTGGGTGTGTTCCGCCTTACCGTCATCGTCGGACTGATCGGAGTCGTCATTGTTCCTTTGATCGCCACAGTGGCGATGGGAACCAGGGCAGACTTCGGTCAGCTCCTCGCCGATCCCGCTGTACACGAAGCCACCCAGAACTCACTGGTATCTTCGGCCGTATCGGCGCTTGCAGCAACCGGCTTGGGTGTGGTGTTTGCAATCATCTTTGAACGGTTCACGTTCCCCGGCCAAAACCTTTTGCGCTGGTTTCTGCTCATACCCTTCCTCATTCCGCCCTTTATCGGGGCGATGTCATGGATGGCGCTGCTGGGCGTTAACGGGCCCGCCAATCAATTGCTCGAACAGCTGGGGATCGACCACACCTTTTCGATATTTGGCGGGGCAGGCGTCATCTTTTTGCTAACGGTGCATTCCTATCCTGTGGCGTATCTCGTGGTCTCAGCTGCCATGCGCCAAGTGCCGGGCAACTTGGAAGAAGCCGCCCGCATGTCTGGTGGCGGTTCGTGGACCGTACTGCGCACGGTCACCTTGCCACTTATCAGGCCGGGCATGACGGCCGCGTTCATGCTGACCTTTGTCTCAAATCTCTCGGACTTCGGCATTCCGGCGCTGATTGGACTCCCGGAACGGTATACAACCTTGACGACACTGGTCTATCGTGAGCTCTCATCGCCTGCCACGACAAACCCGTTGCCACAGGTTTCGTCGATTGCCATGGTGCTCATGGTGGTCGCACTCGTGGCGATTCTGGCCCGGCGAGGCCGTTCCGGAGCCACTCAGGTCATCGCCTCCGCGTCGGCCCGGCAAGATCACACCGGTGTGTTCGGCTACGTGGCCATGGGGTTGACATGGCTGTGGGTTATCGTGGTCTCCATCCTGCCGCTGTTTGCACTTGCCACACAGGCGCTCCTCCCGGCACCGGGGCTCGCGTTTACCCCCGAGAACATCACGTTGGACAACATCACGTCGGCGGTGACCTCGCCGACGGCCGTGACCGGTATACAGAATTCCGTGATGTTGGCCGGTGGCGCCGCGGTCATCGCCACGGCTCTCGGGCTCGCCGTCGCACTGTTGCTATCACGTACCACACACCCCACGAACCCATCGATCGATGTGATTGCGAATCTGCCCCAGGCCCTGCCCGGACTCGTGATTGCGGTCGGGTGGCTCCTCGTGGCACCCGCGCTAGGGATCTTTAACTCACCGATCGTGATCTTACTGGCGTATGTGATGGCCTTTTTGGCGCTGGTGGTCCAACAACTGCGTGGCCCGTTAGCGACCGTGTCAGCAACACTCGAAGAAGCCGCGACAATCTCCGGCGCATCGCGGCTACGTGCCCTCATTGGTATCACCGGACGGATTGTGGTGCCCGTTGTGATCACGGGGGCGATGATGGTCTTCCTCACCGCCGTGCGAGAGCTGACCATTTCCATTTTGCTTGTGGCACCGGGCTCACAAACACTGGGTGTCGCGATTTTCAATTTACAACAAGCAGGCAACTATAACGCGGCGTCGGCATTGGCCCTACTCGTAGCCATAGTGGGAATCGTGGGGCTGAGCATCACCGCTGCCGTAGCTTCGAAACGACAAGGAAATGCATAATGGCCAAGCTGACGCTGTCAGATCTCGAACACGTCTATCCCAATGGACATCGTGGACTCATCGACATTAACCTACAAATCCAACCGGGGGAGTTCATCACCTTGGTCGGGCCATCAGGCTCCGGGAAAACCACGTTGCTACGGACCCTGGCCGGCTTTTTTCAGCCCAGCGCAGGTAGCATCAACATCGGTGACACACTCGTTGCGGGCGACAAAACATGGGTGAGCCCCGAGCGACGCGATCTGGGCATGGTGTTTCAGGAACACGCAGTCTGGCCCCACATGACGGTCTTTCAAAATGTCTCCTATCCGCTCAAACGCAAGCGGTTCGCCGCAGCCGATATCGCCCAACACGTCACAGCAGTACTGGAAGATGTTGGGATGGCCGAGCACATGAAGAAAAAACCCACCGCACTTTCGGGTGGCCAGCGTCAGCGCGTTGCATTAGCCCGCGCCATGGTAGCCCAACCCCAAGCCCTGCTGTTAGACGAAGCGCTGTCAGCACTGGACGAACCCCTGCGGGCACGGTTACGTCAGCAGTTGCGACGTCTTACGATGGAAGAAGGTCTCACGACCGTCCACGTCACACACGACCGTTCCGAGGCGTTGGCGCTTGCCGACCGGGTCATCGTGCTAAATCGGGGGCGTATTGTGCAAGATGCGTCACCCGCAGAGATCCTGACGAAGCCGGCAAATTCATTTGTGGCCGCATTCATGTCTGATGCAGCAGTACTGCAGGGGTCCTGGACCAACGGAACATTTTATCCTGACGACAAAGGTCTCTATATCCAGCCGGATGCTCTAGCCTCCCAGCCCCAGCGGGAAATAACTGGGGTTCGGTGTGTGGCGACCGTCGCTCCGGAAGATATCCGTTTGGAAACGATTGGCGCTCATCAGCCTGCTGACACAACCGTGGGTACTGTGACCTCAGTTCTTGCCGTGAGATTCGGGACAGAGCTGACCGTTACCTGGTCCGGCGGCGAGTTCGAAGTCTACGCTCCCGTGGGCGCGATGATTCCGAAGATATCAGATCGGGTAGCGGTGCACTTTGATCGGGTGCATGTGTTCCAGGATTCGGCGATGACGACTCATGCGGTACATGCTTAGAATGTGATCCCCGCGTCGAGGGCATCTTGATACGTATCCAGATCTGCTACGGCCATTTCATCCACCTCGAGTATGTGATGGTGCGTGTCTCGCAACGTTGGCATGAGACCAGCGTTGAGCGCCGGTTCGGCAAAGAGACGATCTGCCAGACCACGCGGGATATACGACAACAGTGGCTGCAGTCGTCCACCAGCTTGAGCCATCACAGCCTTCGGTGTCTGTGAATCACAATGATGGGCCACCAGTTGATCCATGCCGAGCCCGATGAAGGGCATGTCGGCGCCCAATATGAACACGCCAGCGTGTTGCGTCGCTGGACCGAACTGTTGGCTAAAGTACTGCAGACCGGCGCGCACCGCCATGTAGGGGCCGGATTGTGGCGGTTCTTCATATACCGTGGCGATGTTTCCGGTGGGCAGAGCGGCCGGCCCGACGACGACGAGTTGCTCAGGACGCACTGCCTGGGTTGCAGCCTCTATAACCCGGGTGAGCACGCGCTTTCCGTCCAAGACCAACAGCGGTTTATCCACGGTTGATTTCGGGGAACTGGCGTGCAACCGTGACGAGGCCCCGCCGGCTAAAATCATGGCGAACAGCTCAAGGTCCTGGCTTGGGTCCACCATTAGCCCCCGATGGCACTCATACTGCGCTCGGGCTGGACGAAGCCCGGCATGCCCAGCCCAGTTTTGGTTTGTCCGTGAGCTTTGGGCTTGTGCCACATGGCCTCACGCCACGCATCAGCAATTGCCTCATCCGATGAACCATCGCGAAGCAGTTCCATGAGATCCGTCTCCGTGTGGGAGAACAAACACGAGCGAACCTTGGCATCTGCGGTGAGCCGTGTACGCGTGCATTCAGCACAAAATGGTTCGGTCACCGAGGCAATAATGCCAACTGTTCCGAGCACCTCACCGGTGGCCGGATCCGCCACATTGAACAGTTCAGCAGGCGCCGAACCGCGTGGTGCTTCATGCGGGGTGAGAGTATAGGTCTGGGAAATTTGTTCGCGGATTTCAGCAGCGGTGACCATATTGGCACGCTTCCAATTCTGGTCGGCGTCAAGCGGCATCTGTTCAATAAAACGTAGTTTGTAGCCGTGCGCGAGTGACCATGTCAACAACTCTGCAGCCTGAGTGTCATTGATACCTCGAAGCAGGACGGCGTTGATCTTAATTGGACCCAAGCCTGCGGCTTTTGCCGAATGCAGGCCTGAGAGCACCTTGGTCAATCGGTCGCGTCGGGTGATCTTGGCAAACGTTTCCGGACACACCGTATCGAGCGAGACGTTGATCCGAGACAGACCGGCGGCCACCAGGTCATCGACCTTCCGTTCCAGATTGATGCCATTGGTAGTCATCGACAGGTCAACGTCGGGATGCTTCGAATGCACGCCGTCCAATATATCTACCAGATCAGCACGGACGAGGGGCTCGCCACCGGTGAAACGAATTTCATCGATACCCAGCTGACTGATCCCAATGTCAGCCAACCGAATGACCTCGTGTGCGGTGAGCATGTCGTCTTTTTTCAGCCAGTCCAGTCCTTCAGCAGGCATACAGTATTGGCACCGCAGATTACATTTATCGATCAACGACATGCGTAGGTCGGTTGCGGTGCGGCCAAATTGATCAATTAAGCCAGTCAATGACTGCTCCTTACCGTCGCAACGGAGAATTATTGCGCGGAATGTTGAGGCTATGAGGTCGTATTTCGCTTTATAGTTAGTGTAGACCCTCAGATGAGTGGATGAAAGGGAGCGATGGAGCACCAACTCAGCCACGTCCGGGCCGACGGTTCGGCACACATGGTGGATGTAACAAGCAAAGATACGACGTCGAGAACTTCCCGAGCCCAAGCCGTTGTGGCCACCCGACCTGATGTGGTGGAGCTGATCGTGGATGCCGGGTTACCGAAAGGCGATGCGCTACCGGTAGCGCGGGTCGCAGGAATCATGGCGGCCAAACGTACCTGGGAGACGATCCCGCTGTGCCACCCGATACCATTGGGAAAGATCACCGTGAATTTTGAATCCGACGCTGAAGCGGGCACGTTGCGAGTCGTCACCATGGTGAAAACCCAAGGGGTCACCGGTGTTGAAATGGAAGCGCTCTCTGCTGCATCAACCGCAGCCCTGACCGTCTATGACATGGTCAAAGCCGTTGATCCGCGAGCCGTGATCTCGGACATCAAGGTGTTAGAAAAAACCGGCGGCAAATCTGGTGACTGGGTCGCGCAGAATCCAGGTGATGCCACGTGACGATGTCGTCGGAAATCTATGCAACAACGTTGGCCCGACTCCTCGACGATACAATCGGCGTGCTCCCGGCTGTTACCCTCCCTGCTAGCGAGGCCGTGGGGTGGCGACTAGCGTCGGATCTTGTCACACAACACCCATCACCGAGTTTCGACAACTCCCAGATGGACGGGTACGGCATCGGTTATGCCAACCTGGCCGGGGGACGCTTTCGTGTGGGTCCCGATGTGCCAGCCGGCACTGAGCCAACCGAGGTCTATCACTATGGTGTCAACGGGTACGGCCACGACACTGCGGTGCCCATTATGACGGGGGCTAAAATTCCAGATGATGTGGTCGCCATCGTGCCGGTCGAGGAAGCAGACCCCGCGAAGTTTGTGGAGATGGGCGACTATGTGCAGCTACCACCGGTGGAGGTGGGGCGCTTCATTCGCAAAACCGGCTGCGATATGAAGGCCGGTGTGCTGGTAGCTCCGGAGGGCACAGGCATTGATGCCGCACTCGTGGCAACGGCCGCGTCGCAGGGCATGACGCAATTTCACGTCAGAGCGCGGCCTCGCATCGCCGTCATCGCCGGCGGGGATGAAATTGTTGAGGGCAACCGACCGGTTGCGGCCAAAGTGTTCGATGCCAACACCCCTTTGGTCTTGGGGCTTGCGCGCACGCACGGCCTCCAGATCGTGGCGACCGGTACCACCACTGATGACGTCAACGATTTTCGCAACGTCGTTGATCAGATCATCCGCGATCATAAGCCGGATCTCATCATTACTTCGGGTGGGATTTCCGAGGGCAAATATGAGGTCGTACGCCAACTGCTGCAGCGGCTCGACACCGCGTGGGTGGGCAGCATTGAACAGCAGCCCGGTGGGCCGCAAGGCTACGGCATCTATGGTTCGACACCGATCGTTGCGGTGCCGGGAAATCCTGTCTCGACCATGGTGTCCATGCGTACCCTGGTGCTCCCCGCACTCTGGCAGACGTTCAAATCCGGTTACCAGCCGGTGTCGATCCAGGCACGCATCAATGGAGCCGTCACCGGTATTCGCGGCAAAACCCAGTATCGGCGCGCAGTGGTCGGATTCCACGATGGACAGTTGATCGCGCAAATTCAAGGGGCCGCTGGATCGCATCTGTTAGCGCAGGCCGTCGGCGCCAATGCGCTGGTCGAAATCCCACCCCTGGCTCGGATTCAACCCGGTGAAGCGATCACCGCACACCTGTTTGCCGATACGCGGTGGGATGCCAAGGTTGATCCAACCCCCGGTGGTACGCCATCGCAATCGCCATGCTACGAGACCGAACGTCGTAGCGCAGAAAAATCAGCAATGGTGATCGTCGCGTCAACCCGAGCGGCCGCGGGTGTATATAGCGACGATGCCGGGCCCCACCTTGTCGAATGGCTGCATTCGAAAAACTATGCCACACCCCAGGCGTTGGTTGTGGCGGATCATGATCTGGAAGCCACTATGGAACGGCTCGTCGCCGGAGAGTATGGCCCGCTGCCAGATGTGTTGATCACTAGTGGCGGAACCGGAGTTTCACCGACAGACCAAACGGTGGAAGTCATCGGGGAGTACCTCGACCAGGACATGCCAAATGTGATGACCTCGGTGCTGTTAGAAGGCATCAAAAATACCCCGCACGCCGCACTGTCGCGTGGCATTGCGGGGATCATGGGCGAAACATTCGTGGCTACGCTGCCGGGATCGACCGGGGGAGTGGCAGATGGAATTGCCGTGCTGGATGAGTTGATTGACCATATTGTGGACCAAGTGCGCGGCAAAGATCACAAACACTAGTTCAATTTCGAAAAGGCGGTCGAACCTACTGGACAAACGGGGCTACGTCAAGCTATGCTGATTCTTTGCGTATCCCTGTCTCCAGGTCGTTTTGGTGCCCCCGGTACATTATATATCGAGTGACGCCATCACCACAGGATCATACACAAGAGCGGCTGGCCTTCATATAGCGGTGGGTCCCGTGTCTTCACTTTGTGGCGTATTTGGAGGTATTGCGGGCAATGCGCGTACATAAAACTTGGAAGGTCTGTGAAAGGATCGCTGTTGGTCGCTTCTAGCACCTCTGATAACACAACCGCTACAAACTATCGACATGGCTCTTCAGCCGGTCGTGTTTCTTTTGCAAAGATTGCTGAGCCGCTGGCTATTCCCAATCTCCTTGCCCTACAGACGGAATCATTTGACCGTCTCGTTGGCAATGAGCGCTGGGCTGCACAGGTCGCACACGCAGAAAAAATCGGCGACGATTCGGTAGTCACCACGTCGGGACTGGGCGAGATTTTTGAAGAAATCTCACCGATCGAAGATTACCAGGGCACCATGTCTCTGTCGTTTACCGACCCGGAATTCTCGGACCCGAAGATGGGCGCCGAGGAAGCCAAGGATCGTGACGCTTCGTACGCTGCCCCGCTGTATGTCAAAGCCGAGTTCATGAACTACAACACCGGCGAAATCAAACAGCAGACCGTCTTCATGGGTGACTTCCCGCTGATGACCGATGAAGGTACCTTCATCATCAACGGTACCGAGCGTGTCGTCGTGTCCCAGTTGGTTCGTTCCCCTGGCGCCTACTTTGAGCGCACACCGGATAAAACCACCGACAAAGACATCTACAGTGCCCGGATCATCCCATCTCGGGGTGCTTGGTTCGAGCTGGAAATTGACCGCCGCGACCAGGTTTCGGTTCGTCTGGACCGTCGTCGTAAACAGCCTGTCACCGTGCTGCTCAAAGCCCTGGGTTGGACCGAAGCGCGCATTCGCGAAGAGTTCGGTCACTACGACTCCATGATGTTGACCCTTGAAAAAGATGGCATCGAAGACCAGGCTGAAGCCCTCAAAGACATTTACCGCAAATTGCGTCCGGGTGAGCCCGTGTCGGTTGACGCCGCACAAAGCCTGCTGGCCAACCTGTACTTCACCGAGCGCCGCTACGACCTCGCAAAAGTTGGTCGCTATAAGCTCAACCGCAAGCTCGGTGTCGACGCGCCACTATCGGATCCGTCCTCACTGGTCCTCACCGAAGAAGACGTCACCCAGATGGTGCACTTCATTGCTGCACTGCACGCTGGTGAATCCAGCATCAAGGGCAAGCGCAAGGACGAAGTCGTTGACGTGCCAGTAGAAGTCGATGACATCGACCACTTCGGGAACCGTCGCATTCGTGCGGTCGGCGAACTCATCGAAAACCAGATCCGTACCGGTCTTTCCCGTATGGAACGCGTGGTTCGTGAGCGTATGACCACTCAAGATGTCGAAGCGATTACCCCACAGACCCTCATCAACATCCGTCCGGTCGTGGCTGCTATCCGCGAGTTCTTCGGAACCTCGCAGTTGTCACAGTTCATGGACCAGGGCAACCCGTTGGCCGGTCTGACACACAAGCGTCGCCTGTCGGCACTTGGCCCGGGCGGTCTGTCGCGTGATCGTGCCGGCATGGAAGTCCGTGACGTGCACCCATCACACTACGGTCGTATGTGCCCCATTGAAACCCCAGAAGGTCCAAACATTGGCCTGATCGGTTCCATGGCAAGCTTCGGCCGCATCAACGCGTTTGGTTTCATCGAGACCCCGTACCGCAAGGTCATTGACAACAAGGTGACCGACATTGTTGAATACCTGACCGCCGACGACGAACTCCACGTCCAGATCGCTCAGGCTAACGCGGTACTCAACGGCGATGGCTCATTTGCCGAAGAACTCGTGATGTCCCGTCAACGCGGTGGCGACGGCGAACCAATCTTGGCAGATCCAACCGACATTGACTACATGGATGTGTCACCACGCCAGATGGTTTCTGCGGCTACTGCATTGATCCCCTTCCTCGAGCACGACGATGCAAACCGTGCACTCATGGGCGCAAACATGCAGCGTCAGGCTGTCCCGCTCATCCAATCAGAGGCACCGTTGGTCGGTACCGGCATGGAGAAACCCATCGCCGTCGACGCTGGTGACTCAACCATCGCACTGAAACCAGGCGTCGTTACCGAAGTGGCCGCAGACCTGGTCACCGTGATGGAAGATGAAGGCACCACCCGCCACTACCCGGTCTACAAATACCAGCGCTCGAACCAGGGTAATGCCTACAACCAGGTTGTTCGCGTTTCGGAAGGCGACCGTGTTGAATACGGCGCAATCCTCGCAGATGGCCCATCCACCGATAACGGTGAGTTGGCCCTCGGCAAGAACCTGCTCGTGGCATTCATGCCATGGGAAGGCCTGAACTTCGAAGACGCCATCATCGTCTCTCAGCGCATGGTCTCCGACGACGTGCTGACCTCGATCCACATCGAAGAGTACGAAGTCGACGCTCGTGACACCAAACTCGGTGCAGAAGAAGTCACCCGTGACATTCCCAACGTCTCCGACGAAGTCCTGTCACAGCTCGACGAACGCGGCATCATCCACATCGGTGCCGAAGTAGAAGCCGGCGACATTCTGGTTGGTCGTGTGACACCAAAGGGTGAAACCGAACTCACACCAGAAGAGCGCTTGCTGCGTGCAATCTTCGGTGAAAAATCCAAGGAAGTCCGTGACACCTCGCTGAAGGTCCCACACGGCGAATCCGGTACCGTCATCGGCGTACGCATCTTTGACCGTGATGAAGACGACGACCTACCAGCGGGTGTCAACCAGCTGGTTCGCGTCTACGTTGCGCAAAAACGTAAGATCAGCGACGGCGACAAAATGGCCGGGCGTCACGGGAACAAGGGTGTCATCGCCAAGGTTCTTCCGATGGAAGACATGCCATTCATGGCAGACGGCACACCGATCGATATGATCCTGAACCCACTGGGTGTTCCAGGACGTATGAACCTGGGCCAGGTCATGGAACTTCACCTCGGTTGGGCTGCCGCCAACGGTTGGAAGATCGAAGGCGAACCAGACTTCCTCAAGAAGCTACCAAACTTGCCGCGCGAAACCGGTCCGGTCAATGTGGCCACCCCGGTCTTCGACGGTGCTGAAGCTGAAGAGGTCACCGGGTTGCTGGACCACGTGCACCCGACCCGCGATGGCGAACGCCTCATGGGTAACGACGGTAAAGCTCTGTTGTTCGACGGCCGCTCCGGTGAGCCGTTCCCAGAGCACGTCTCCGTTGGCTACATGTACATGCTGAAACTGCATCACCTGGTGGACGATAAGATCCACGCCCGTTCAACCGGACCGTACTCGATGATTACCCAGCAGCCACTGGGTGGTAAAGCACAGTTCGGTGGTCAGCGCTTTGGTGAAATGGAAGTGTGGGCACTGGAAGCATACGGTGCCGCGTACACCCTGCAGGAATTGCTCACCCACAAATCTGACGATATTCACGGCCGTGTCAAGGTCTACGAAGCAATCGTCAAGGGCGAAAATATTCCAGAACCAGGTGTTCCAGAATCGTTCAAGGTTCTGATCAAGGAAATGCAGTCACTGTGCCTCAACGTGGAAGTACTTTCCGCAGACGGTCAAAACATTGAAATGCGTGACTCGGATGAAGATTCATTCCGTGCTGCTGAAGAACTAGGCATCGACCTCTCCCGTGCTGAACCCAGCTCGGTAGAAGAAGTCTAAGTTCACAACACAAATCAGTCTTTCATCCATTTTTAGAACCAGGAGTTCATAGGACTATGTCCACAGAAAACTCATTCGGCCTCATGCGCATCGGCCTGGCCACCGCAGACCAAATTCGTAACTGGTCATACGGCGAGGTCAAGAAACCCGAGACCATTAACTACCGAACACTCAAACCCGAAAAAGATGGCCTGTTTTGTGAGCGCATTTTCGGGCCAACCCGCGACTGGGAATGCTACTGCGGTAAATACAAGCGTGTCCGTTACAAGGGCATCATTTGTGAACGCTGTGGTGTAGAAGTTACTCGCTCCAAAGTTCGCCGTGACCGTCTCGGCCACATCGAACTCGCTGCACCGGTAACGCACATCTGGTACTTCAAAGGTGTGCCATCCCGTCTCGGCTACCTGCTGGACCTGGCACCGAAAGATCTCGAAAAGATCATCTACTTCGCTGCCTACATGATTACCTCCGTCGACGAGGAAGCTCGTCACGCTGATCTGCCAAACCTGCAGGCCGAACACGACCAGGAAGTCAACTTCCTCAAGAAGCAGCTCGACTCCGATATCGCAGCCGTCTCACGTGAGCTCGAAGAAGAGCTTTCCGAATTGGAGAAATCGGGAGCGAAAGCAGCAGAACGCGAAAAGGCGAAGTCCCTGGCCGAAAAAACCATGGGGCAAATTCGCAAGCGCTCTGAAGCAGAAATCAGCCAGATGGAAGACGTCTGGGAACGGTTCAAGAACCTCAAAGTCGGTGACCTCGAGGGCGAAGAGCAAGTCTTCCGCTCGATGCGTGACAAGTACGGCGAATACTTCGAAGGCTCCATGGGTGCCGAATCGATTCAGCGTCGTCTGCAGACCTTTGACCTGCACGGTGAAGCAGAGAAGCTCCACGAGATCATCCAGACCGGACGCGGTCAGCGCAAAACCCGTGCCCTGAAGCGCTTGAAAGTGGTCAACGCATTCTTGACCACCGACAACTCGCCAGAAGGCATGGTTCTAGACGCTGTACCGATCATCCCACCAGAGCTGCGACCAATGGTTCAGCTTGACGGTGGCCGGTTTGCGACCTCTGACCTCAACGACCTCTACCGTCGTGTCATCAACCGCAACTCACGTCTCAAGCGCCTGCTTGAACTGGGTGCCCCAGAGATCATCGTCAATAACGAAAAGCGCATGCTGCAAGAATCGGTTGACTCGTTGTTCGACAACGGTCGTCGTGGTCGTGCCGTGACCGGACCGGGTAACCGTCCGCTGAAGTCGATATCTGACATGCTCAAAGGTAAACAGGGCCGTTTCCGCCAGAACCTACTGGGTAAACGTGTCGACTACTCGGGCCGTTCCGTTATTGTGGTTGGTCCACAGCTGGAACTGCACCAGACCGGTCTGCCAAAGCAGATGGCCCTGGAGCTCTTC
Organism: Yaniella soli; assembly: GCF_054782375.1. NCBI lineage: Bacteria > Bacillati > Actinomycetota > Actinomycetes > Micrococcales > Micrococcaceae > Yaniella > Yaniella soli. Next base: position 14,886 of record NZ_BAAGSP010000011.1, on the reverse strand, counting down.
AAACCATTCGTGATGAAGCGCCTGGTTGATCTCAACCACGCACAAAACATCAAGTCAGCCAAACGGATGGTCGAGCGTACTCGCCCACAGGTTTGGGACGTGCTCGAAGAAGTCATTACCGAACACCCGGTTATGCTCAACCGTGCACCAACCCTGCACCGCTTGGGTATTCAAGCATTCGAGCCACAGCTAGTCGAAGGTAAAGCCATTCAGTTGCACCCACTGGTGTGTGCTGCGTTCAACGCTGACTTCGACGGTGACCAGATGGCAGTCCACCTGCCGCTGAGCCCCGAAGCGCAAGCTGAAGCACGCGTGCTGATGCTGTCATCCAACAACATTCTGAAACCATCCGATGGTCGCGCCGTTGCCGTGCCGTCACAGGATATGGTCATCGGCTTGAACCACATGACCTCTGTCCAGGATGACGTCGAGGGTGTCGGTAATACTTACGCCACCCTCGGTGAAGCCACCATGGCCATGGATGCCGGCTCGCTGCACCTCAACGCCACCGTCACCATCGGCGTGGACAATTTTGTCCCGTCAGAGGCCCAGCCAGCACCTGAAGGTTGGGAACCAGGACAGCTCGCGAACCTGGAAACCACCGCTGGCCGTGTGTTGTTCAACCAGCTGCTACCTGCTGACTACCCATGGGTAGAAATGATCGCAACCAAGGGCACGCTGGGAGAACTCGTCAACGATCTCGCAGAACGTTACCCACTGGTCGAAACAGCGCGGACACTGGATAACCTCAAAGATGCCGGCTTCTACTGGGGTACCTGGTCGGGTGTCACCGTAGCGATCTCGGATATCACGTCGAACTTCGACAAAGCCTCGATTATGGAATCGTACGAAGACCAGGCCGCCAAGGTTCAAGTCCAGTACGAAACCGGTCTGATCGCAGACGAGGAACGTCGTGCCGAACTCATCGATATCTGGAACAATGCCACCGACGAAGTCGCTGCTGCGATGCAAAACGGGATGGGCAAACAGAACGCCATCAACCGTATGGTCACCTCGGGTGCCCGCGGTAACTGGTTGCAGGTTCGTCAGATTGCCGGTATCCGTGGTCTCGTTGCGAACCCGAAGGGTGAGATTATCCCGCGTCCGATCAAGTCCTCATACCGTGAAGGACTGTCGGTTCTGGAATACTTCTCCGCAACCCACGGTGCTCGTAAGGGGCTCGCCGATACCGCGTTGAAAACCGCGAACTCCGGTTACCTCACCCGGCGTCTGGTTGACGTCTCACAGGACGTCATCGTGCGTGAAGAAGACTGTGGTACCCGCCGTGGTCTCAGCGTCTCGATTGCTGAACCAAACGACAACGGTGAGCTGGTACTGGTCGATGACGTTGAAACTTCGGCATACTCACGCGTTCTTGCAACAGACGTCAAAGACGCCGACGACAAGGTCGTTGGGTATGCAGGCGAAGACGTCGGCAGCACCAAGCTCGACGAACTGCTGGCTTCCGGTGTGACCGACATTCGCGTCCGTTCCGTCCTGACCTGTGATTCCCGTGTCGGAACCTGTGCCAAATGCTATGGCCGCTCCATGGCAACCGGCAAGGTCGTCGATATCGGCGAAGCCGTCGGTATTATTGCAGCCCAGTCCATTGGTGAACCAGGTACCCAGCTAACCATGCGTACCTTCCACACCGGTGGTGTTGCATCAGCTGACGATATTACTCAGGGTCTGCCACGTATTCAGGAACTCTTCGAAGCTCGCACTCCGAAGGGTGTCGCCCCAATTTCTGAGGTCGCCGGTCGCGTGACCATCGAAGAGGACGACAAACAGGTCCGTCTGGTGCTTACCCCAGATGATGGTTCCGAAGAGATGGCCTACCCGGTCCTACGTCGTTCACGTCTACTCGTTGATGACGGCCAGCACGTTGACGTTGGAACCCAGCTGGTCGCCGGTGCCATTGATCCGAAACAGGTACTGCGTGTCCTCGGACCACGCGCCGCCCAGAAATTCCTGGTCGACGAAGTCCAAGAGGTCTACCAGTCCCAGGGTGTTGGCATTCACGACAAGCACGTGGAAGTCATCGTTCGCCAGATGCTGCGCCGCATTACCATCATCGATTCCGGTGAAAGCGGCCTGCTACCAGGTGAATTGACCGACCGCATCGACTTCGTTGCAGCCAACCGTGCTGCCGTAGCCGAAGGCAAACGTCCAGCAAGTGGCCGTGACGAACTCATGGGTATCACCAAAGCCTCCCTGGCAACGGACTCGTGGCTCTCGGCCGCATCCTTCCAGGAAACCACCCGCGTCCTGACCCAGGCCGCAATGGAAGGCAAAGGCGACCCACTGCTCGGCCTCAAGGAAAACGTCATCATTGGTAAGCTCATCCCAGCCGGTACCGGGTTGGACCGCTACACCAAGGTGGCCGTTGAACCAACCGATGATGCCAAAGCCAACATGTTCACCGGTGCCGCAGCATTCCCGGACTTTGATTACCCGGGTATGGACACCGAAATCGGTGGCGACTTCCACGCAATTCCGCTGGAAGACTACGGCATGGGTGGAGAATTCCGCTAAATCACTAGGTCAATAATCCCGGCCTAAATACAAAAGAGCCAGTGCGAAACACATCGCACTGGCTCTTTTGCGCGCTACACGCGGTGCAGAAAGCTAACGCTGCTTGGAAGCCCGGCGCCGAATAACGCGTGCCATCACTATGCTATAGACACCGGCCAACCACGCGATGCCCACGCCAAACCAGCTGACCGGATCCATCGCCAATACCGCAATTGCACCGATGACAATGAGCAGCGCACCAAAACCGGTCATGATAATTACCAAAGACGTTGATGGTGGCGTCGCTGCGTGCGTGTCCTGTGGAGCCAAAACAACCAATCCCTTCAAATGTCACCCTTCAAAATGGGCTCTGGTGTTAACGCTAATGGGTCAAGTCGACGTGCTGCCAAAAGTGGATCAAGGCGTAGATCTTGGTAGGCTTAGCAATTGTGAATGCGACCATCCCAGCCGAGCAACCCTTCGTCCCCGTTATCACCGGTGGTGATCTGGGCTCCTACAGTCTCGCGCGAGAATTCCATGAAGCCTACGGCGTGATTTCAGCAGTGGTCCCCACCGCGCACAACCTCGTGGTTGGTGGCTCCAGCATTACCCAACTGTTTCCGGCAGGCCCGATGTTCGACGCCGCCACCGTGCTAAAGCATCTCGCATCAGTCGCCCAACAGCTCCGGGGCCCCCGAAACCGTCCGCTAGTACTGATCACAGGCTTCGACTATCTAGTACGGATCAGTGTCGAATACCGACAAGAACTCCTGGATATGGGCTACGTCTTTGTCGACAACACAGTCCAACAACTCGACAACGCAGCACTGAAGGAAAACTTCTATGAGCTCTGCGACCAACTCGGTGTGCCCTATCCACGCACGGCAGTATTCGATGCAGACTCCACCGCCCAAACCCCCGAAGCGTTTGCCCAACAACTGACCGAAGACGGCATGCAGTATCCAGTCATTCTCAAAGCAGGCGACGGGGGAGCATGGGGCGAAGCGAAGTACGAGGGCCGACGGAAAGTCCACTACTTCCACGGTCCTGACGAACTCATCGATGTGATACATAAGGCTATGGGCGCCGGCTACGCCAAGACGCTGATTATCCAAGAGTTCGTACCCGGCAACGACTCACAACTTCGCATCCTGCACCACTTCCGCGACCGCAACGGCAACATCACACTGACAGGACTGTCAGAAGTTATCGTGGAAGACCACGCTGCCAATATGGAAGGCAGCTCAAGAGCAGTCATCGTCAGACCCGATGAAGCAGTCGAGCACTACGGTCGCCTGCTGATGGACGCCCTGAATTGGCATGGATTCGGAATGTTCGACATCAAAATCCACGCCGAAACCGGGGAACCATACTTTCTGGAGATGAACCCCCGCCTGGGACGGCATCACTACTACCTCACTGCAGCCGGTGCGAACCCAGCTACGTACCTCGTAGACGAACTTATAGAAGATACACCCCGCACGCAGCACACAGTCGTGGACGGCCCAGCAGCCTCACTGACGATTCCACTTGCCGTGGCACAGCGCTATGCGACCACAGACCAAAAGTCCCAACTCGAAGCAGCAAAAGCTGCCGGGACACTGACGCGGCCACTGATGTATGCCAAAGATAAGCGCCCGTTACGCATGGCTTATCAGCTCTACCAACTCACCAAAGCATCGGCTCACGTAGCGCACACTCCAGGTCAGATGAACTAAATCGCTGAATTGTGTTTGCGTAACCTATGCTGATACACTGAGAACGATTGTTTCAAAGTGGCAGTAGGACTCTGTCCGGGTTGCGGGGATCTTGCGCAACAAATGCCACCTTTTTGCACGTCCAAAGGCAAATGCTTCAGGGCGTCGGAAAAAGACCAAGCTTTCTTTCGAATCGATGTGATTTTATGCTGCATCGAGACGTTCGAAAGAAGATGAGATTATACGGAGATTATTTTGCCAACAATTCAGCAGCTGGTCCGTAAGGGCCGCACACCAAAGGCAAAGCGTGTTGGCGCGCCTGCGCTTGACTCGCGCCCAATGCGCCGTGGTGTGTGCACGCGTGTGTACACCACCACCCCAAAAAAGCCCAACTCAGCGCTGCGTAAGGTCGCACGTGTCCGTCTGGCCGGTGGTATCGAAGTTACCGCTTACATTCCAGGTGAAGGTCACAACCTGCAGGAGCACTCCATTGTGCTCGTACGCGGTGGTGGCGTGAAGGACCTTCCAGGTGTCCGCTACAAGGTTGTTCGCGGTGCTCTGGACACCCAGGGTGTCAAAGACCGTCGTCAAGCCCGTAGCCGTTATGGTGCCAAGAAGGAGAAGAAGTAACTCATGCCACGTAAAGGACCTGCGCCTAAGCGCCCACTGGTAGTTGACCCGGTTTACGGTTCATCCTTGGTCACCCAGTTGATTAACAAAGTTTTGGTCGATGGTAAGAAATCGACAGCCGAACGCATTGTTTACGGTGCCCTCAACGGCACCCGCGACAAAGGCGGCGACGACCCAGTAGCAACACTCAAAAAAGCACTGGATAACGTCCGTCCGGCTCTCGAAGTTCGCTCACGCCGTGTTGGTGGCGCGACCTACCAGGTACCTGTTGAGGTAAAACCTGGTCGTGCAACCGCTCTGGCTCTGCGCTGGCTGGTGACTTTCTCGAAGGCCCGCCGCGAAAAATCTATGACTGAGCGACTGACTAATGAAATTCTGGATGCTTCCAACGGACTGGGTGCAGCTGTGAAACGTCGCGAAGACGTCCACAAGATGGCTGAAGCTAACAAGGCGTTTGCCCACTACCGCTGGTAAACCAAACACCAACTCAGTACTCATTTCGAGCCGTTGCCTCCACCAAGAGTCTGTGGCTCAAGGAAATAGGCAACAATCAAGGGAGACCCTGTGGCACAACAAGAAGTGCTTACCGACCTCAATAAAGTTCGTAATATCGGCATCATGGCGCACATCGACGCCGGTAAAACTACTACAACCGAGCGGATCCTGTTCTACACCGGTGTGAACCACAAGCTGGGCGAAACCCACGATGGCGCGTCAACCACCGACTGGATGGCACAGGAAAAAGAGCGCGGTATCACCATTACCTCAGCGGCTGTCACCAGCTTCTGGCAAGGTAACCAGATCAACGTCATTGATACGCCAGGCCACGTTGACTTCACTGTTGAAGTTGAGCGTTCCCTGCGTGTACTCGACGGTGCAGTTGCGGTTTTTGACGCGAAAGAAGGCGTTGAACCACAGTCTGAAACCGTCTGGCGTCAAGCGGACAAATACGGTGTACCTCGTATTTGCTTCGTGAATAAGATGGATAAACTCGGTGCGGACTTTTACCATACCATTGACACCATCAAGGGTCGTCTGGGTGCCAAGCCACTGGTTATGCAGTTGCCAATCGGTGCAGAGAACGACTTCATTGGTGTCGTCGACCTGCTCAGCATGAAGGCGTTCATCTGGCCTGCCGATGCCAAGGGTGACACCAAACTTGGTGCGACCTACGAAATCGAAGAGATTCCAGCGGAGCTTCAGGAACGTGCGCAAGAGTACCGTAACGAACTGATCGAATCAGCCGCCGAGTCATCTGAAGAACTCATGATGAAGTACCTGGACGAAGGCGACCTGAGCAATGACGAGATCAAAGCCGGTATTCGTGCTTTGACCGTTGCAGACGAAGCCTACCCGGTCTTTTGTGGTTCGGCTTTCAAGAACCGTGGTGTGCAGCCAATCATCGACGCCGTCGTTGATTACCTGCCATCACCACTCGACGTCGACTCGGTCTCAGGGCATGCGCTGAATGATCCTGACAAAGCAATGACTCGTGAGCCACGTCTTGATGAGCCATTCTCGGCACTCGCATTCAAGATCGCAGCGCACCCATTCTTTGGTACGCTCACCTACATTCGGGTTTACTCCGGCAAGATTAAGTCCGGTGACCAGGTCATGAATGCCACGAAGCAGCGCCAAGAACGCGTCTCGAAGATTTTCCAGATGCATTCCAACAAGGAAAACCCTGTTGATGAAGCTCAGGCAGGTCACATCTACGCTGTTGTTGGATTGAAAGACGTCACCACCGGTGACAGCATTTCTGCAAAAGATGCGCCGATCATCCTGGAATCCATGGAATTCCCCGAACCAGTGATCTCGGTAGCGATCGAACCGAACTCCAAGGGTGACCAGGAGAAGCTGTCGACCGCGATTCAGCGTCTTTCGGCAGAGGATCCAACCTTCACCGTCAGCCAGAACGAAGAGACCGGCCAAACCGAAATCGGTGGCATGGGCGAACTCCACCTCGACGTGCTGGTCGACCGTATGAAGCGCGAATTCAAGGTTGAAGCGAGCGTGGGTAAACCCCAGGTCTCCTACCGCGAAACCATTCGTCGCAAGGTTGAGTCTGTAGACTACACGCACAAGAAACAGACCGGTGGCTCCGGCCAGTTCGCGAAGGTCATCGTGACCTTCGAGCCACTGGATACCGAAGACGGCGAAATTTACGAATTCAAAAACGCTGTCACCGGTGGACGTATTCCTCGCGAATACATCCCATCTGTTGACCAAGGTATTCAGGCTTCCATGCAATTTGGTGTCCTGGCTGGCTACCCAATGGTAGGGGTCAAGGCCACCCTGGAAGATGGTGCGTACCACGATGTTGACTCGTCCGAAATGGCGTTCAAACTCGCAGGGTCACAGGTATTCAAGGAAGGCATCAAACGCGCTAAGCCGGTTCTACTGGAACCGATCATGGCCGTTGAAGTCCGTACCCCAGAAGAGTACATGGGCGATGTCATTGGTGACATCAACTCCCGCCGAGGCACCATCGAAACGATGGAAGACGCAACCGGTGTGAAGGTCATCAAGGCACAGGTCCCACTGTCTGAAATGTTCGGTTACATTGGTGACCTGCGTTCCCGCACACAGGGTCGTGCAGTTTACTCGATGGCCTTCAACTCATACGGTGAGGTACCAGCCGCCGTTTCTGAAGAAATCATTCAGAAACACTCTGGCGAATAATTTAGAATAGTTTGCTGGCTAGATTTATGATGGTGGGGCTAGCTCCTTAGCCTCACCATCTACCAAGCTCCATGTATCCCCGAACATGAGGTTTGGTCCAGGACAAGGGTCCGGTCCGCACTTGCGGCCAAGGTTGTGTAACAATCTACGGACCGGTCCTAACCACCGGGGGACATTACCAAAACAACATCTGACGTAGACTGGACCAAAGTCAGACCGCCACAAGCGGCTGCATGTCCTTCTCCAGTCGAACGGTTCTAGGAGGAATCTGTGTCGAAGGCAAAGTTCGAGCGGACAAAGCCGCACATTAACATCGGTACCATTGGTCACGTTGACCACGGTAAAACCACCCTGACCGCTGCGATCTCTAAGGTACTCGCCGATAAGTTCCCAGAGTTCAACGAACAGCGCGACTACTCCGATATCGACGGTGCGCCAGAAGAGCGCCAGCGCGGTATTACTATTAACGTTTCCCACGTTGAGTACGAAACCGACAAGCGTCACTATGCACACGTTGACGCCCCAGGTCACGCGGACTACATCAAGAACATGATCACTGGTGCTGCTCAGATGGACGGCGCAATTCTCGTTGTTGCTGCCACTGACGGCCCAATGGCTCAGACTCGTGAGCACGTTCTGCTGGCCAAGCAGGTTGGTGTCCCAAGCCTGCTCGTTGCACTCAACAAATCCGACATGGTCGAAGACGAAGACCTGCTGGAACTGGTCGAAATGGAAGTACGCGAACTGCTGTCTTCCCAGGAATTCGACGGTGACGACGCTCCAGTTATCCGCGTCTCCGCTCTCAAGGCCATCGAAGGTGACGAGCAGTGGGTCAAGGCCGTTGAAGAGCTCATGGAAGCTGTAGATAGCTACATCCCAGAGCCTGTACGTGACCGAGACAAGCCATTCCTGATGCCGATCGAGGACGTCTTCACCATTACCGGTCGCGGTACCGTTGTGACCGGTCGTGCAGAGCGCGGTACCCTGGCAATCAACTCCGATGTTGAAATCGTCGGTATCAAAGAAGGCTCACAGAAGACCACCGTCACCGGTATCGAGATGTTCCACAAGCAGCTCGACGAAGCATGGGCAGGCGAAAACTGTGGTCTGCTGCTGCGCGGTCTGAAGCGTGATGACGTGGAACGTGGCCAGGTTGTCGTAAAACCAGGCTCGATCACACCACACACCCAGTTCGAAGCGAACGTCTACATTTTGTCGAAAGATGAAGGCGGACGTCACAACCCGTTCTATTCGAACTACCGTCCACAGTTCTACTTCCGTACCACTGACGTAACCGGTGTTATCACACTGCCAGAGGGTACCGAAATGGTCATGCCAGGTGACACCACCGAAATGACTGTTGAACTGATCCAGCCAGTCGCGATGGAAGACGGTCTCGGCTTTGCTGTTCGCGAAGGCGGCCGCACCGTTGGTTCCGGTCGTGTAACCAGCATTATCAAGTAAGTACTCATATACTTGCGACGAGCTAGTCTCATCACGCAAAACCCCCGCCATGTGCGGGGGTTTTGTTATGCTCAAAAGTTCTTGGTCAGACGGCTTAGCGGCGGACCCTTCTTGAAGACCCGGATGCACAACACGCAGAATATTGTTAGGCTAAGTGAGCATTCCGAATCCGGGTCTGTGGTCATAAACACAGAGCATGCTCGGATTCGCGTTATACATACTTTTCTGTCATAATAGACAGGTTGCTCAAAACAGCTGTGCCTGGACTGCTGACCTCGTTGGCCTCAGGCGCGTATTGGATGAGCAAACATCATCTTTCCAACCTATGAACATTACATAGCTTGGTGACGAATACTTGATGGTCTCATACGGCCGAGGAACCCGGTTGCACGGATTCGACCATATGAGCGAAAACAACACATACGACAGCATCATGCTGTGGATATGTACACAGGGACAGGTACTCAACTAGTACGGAAATGAGGCAGACGCCATGGCGGGACAGAAAATCCGCATCCGGCTGAAGTCATACGATCACGAAGTGATCGACACTTCAGCGCGGAAGATCGTCGATACGGTCACACGCGCAGGCGCACAGGTAGTTGGCCCGGTTCCACTACCTACTGAGAAGAATGTGTTCGCCGTGATCCGTTCTCCGCACAAATACAAGGATAGCCGTGAGCACTTCGAAATGCGGACTCACAAGCGTCTTATCGACATCGTAGATCCAACTCCAAAGGCTGTTGACTCGCTTATGCGCCTCGACCTGCCAGCGGACGTCAATATTGAAATCAAACTTTAAGCTAGGGAGGTGCTGAGAGAACTATGACCACATCCCCAAAAACTAAGGGACTGATGGGCACGAAGCTCGGCATGACCCAGGTATGGGACGAGAACAATAACCTCATTCCCGTGACTGTGGTTCAGGCTGAGCCTAACGTAGTGACCCAGCTGCGCAACGAAGAAGTTGACGGTTACACTGCCGTCCAGATTGCATACGGTGCAATTGACCCTCGCAAGGTCTCCAAACCATTGGTCGGACACTTCGACAAAGCCGGTGTTACACCACGCCGCCACATCGTCGAACTCCGTTCCGCGGACGTAGCTGAATACGAACTCGGCCAAGATCTGACCGTTGAGCAGTTCGAAACAGGACAGAAGATTGATGTCACTGCGAACTCCAAGGGTAAAGGCTTCGCCGGTGCTATGAAACGCCACAACTTCGGTGGTGCAGGTGCATCGCACGGTCAGCACAAGAACCACAGGAAACCAGGTTCTGTTGGTGGCGCCGCCACTCCAGGCCGCGTTTTCAAAGGCAAAAAGCTGCCCGGTCGTATGGGCAACGTCAAGACAACCACCCAGAACCTCACTCTGCACGGTATCGATGTAGAGAACAACCTGCTGCTCATCAAAGGTGCAGTACCTGGTCCTCGTGGCCGTGTTGTGTTGGTTCGCGATGCAGTGAAGGGAGCCTAGCCCATGGCTGTCAAGAAAGTATCGGTGGATCTACCAGCTGAACTCTTTGATGTCGAAACAAACGTTTCCCTCATGCACCAGGTTGTCAATGCACAACTTGCTGCTGCACGTCAAGGCACCCACGCGACAAAAACTCGCGCTGAAGTTTCCGGCGGTGGACGTAAACCGTTTCGTCAAAAAGGTACCGGTCGCGCTCGTCAGGGTTCCATCCGTGAACCACAGATGACCGGCGGCGGTATTGCACACGGTCCACAGTCGCGCGATTACTCGCAGCGTACCCCTAAGAAAATGAAAGCAGCAGCCCTGCGCGGTGCACTTTCTGATCGTGCCCGCAACGGCCGCATTCATGTTGTGGAAGCACTCGTGGCACAGGACACCCCGTCCACTCAGGCTGCAAAGGCTGCCCTGGCAGAAGTTCAGAACGAACGTCGCAACTTCCTAGTTGTCATCGAGCGTTCCGACGATGTCGTGGCACTGTCAACCCGTAACCTGCAGCATGTTCACACGCTGTATGCTGATCAGCTCAACACGTACGACGTGCTCAAGGCTGACGACGTGGTCTTTACCAAGCCTGCATACGACGCCTTCGTGGCCGCTGCAAGCGCCAAGTAGGAGGAGACCACATGTCAACCAACATCGATAAGAATCCCCGCGACGTGATCTTTGCACCCGTCGTGAGCGAAAAGAGCTACGCGGACATGGACGAAGGACGTTACACGTTCGTCGTTGATCCACGCTCCAACAAGTCTGAAATCAAGCTGGCTATCGAAAAGATTTTCGACGTCAAAGTGGCTTCAGTCAACACCATGAACCGTCCGGGTAAGCGTCAGCGGACCCGCTTTGGATACGGCGCACGCAAGGACATCAAGCGTGCAGTCGTGACACTCAAAGAAGGTTCCATCGACATCTTCGGAGGTCCGGCCCTATAAGGCCGGAGACCACTTAATCGAGGAATATATCTATGGCAATTCGTAAATACAGGCCGGTTACCCCGGGCCAACGTGGCTCGTCAGTATCCGACTTTGATCAAATCACCCGAAATGAGCCCGAGAAATCGTTGCTTCGTCCACTGTCGAAATCCGGTGGCCGTAACAACCTCGGACGCATCACATCACGTCACCGTGGTGGCGGACATAAACGTCAATACCGTTTGGTTGACTTCCGTCGTCACGACAAAGATGGCATTGCTGCCAAGGTCGCAGAAATTGAATACGACCCGAACCGCACTGCCAACATTGCACTGTTGCACTACGTCGATGGAGCCAAACGCTACATCCTCGCTCCTGCTCGTTTGAAACAGGGCGACATGGTGGAGTCTGGCCCAAACGCCGACATCAAACCGGGCAACAACTTGCCAATGCGCAACATCCCGCTGGGTACCGTGATCCACGCTGTGGAACTCCGTCCAGGCGGCGGCGCGAAAATGGCACGTTCAGCTGGTGCATCCATCCAGCTCGTTGCTCGTGAAGGCAAATTCGCACAACTCCGTTTACCATCCGGCGAAATCCGTAACGTTGACATCCGCTGCCGTGCCACCATCGGTGAAGTCGGCAACGCAGAACAGATCAACATCTCATGGGGTAAAGCTGGACGTATGCGCCACAAAGGCGTCCGTCCACAGACCCGCGGTGCCGCAATGAACCCTGTGGATCACCCACACGGTGGTGGTGAAGGTCGTACGTCCGGTGGACGTCACCCGTCCAACCCGAATGGTAAGAGGGAAGGCCGTACACGCCGCCCGAAGAAGGCCAGCGACCAGTACATTGTGCGTCGTCGTCCGAAAAGCAAGAAGAATCGATAGGAGCTGATCTCTTTATGCCACGCAGCCTGAAGAAGGGCCCCTACGTAGATCAGCACTTGTACCTGAAGGTTCTTGCTGAGAACGAAAAGGGCTCCAAAAACGTTATCCGCACCTGGTCTCGTCGCTCGATGATCATCCCGGACATGCTTGGTCACACCATTGCAGTCCACGATGGTCGCAAGCACGTGCCGGTGTTCATCACCGAATCCATGGTCGGACATAAACTGGGAGAATTCGCGCCAACGCGTACCTTCCGCGGCCACTCCAAGGACGACCAGAAAGGCCGCCGCTAGTAGCGGACGGCTGATCGTTAGAGAGGATTAAGCAATGGAAGCCAAGGCAATTGCACGCTATTTGCGTGTTACGCCAATGAAGGCCCGGCGCGTCGTCGACCTTGTTCGTGGTAAGCAAGCGAATGAAGCCCTGGCCATCTTGAAGTTCGCCCAACAGGGCGCTTCAGATCCCGTCTACAAGGTACTTGCATCTGCAGTATCCAACGCACGGGACAAAGCCGACCGCGAAGGACTGGCCTTCAACGAGGAAGAACTGTTCGTCAGTGCAGCCTTCGTTGATGAAGGACCAACCATGAAGCGTTTCCAGCCACGCGCTCAAGGACGTGCCTTCGAAATCAAAAAACGCACCAGCCACGTCACCGTAGTTGTTGCGATCGATGAAGATCAGAAAGGTGGGACCAACTAAATGGGTCAGAAAATTCACCCGCACGGATTCCGCCTCGGCATTACCAAAGACCACGTTTCCCGCTGGTTCGCTGACTCCAACGTAGATGGTCAGCGTTACAAGGACTTCGTCAAAGAAGACGTGCGCATTCGCAGCCTGCTGCAGGATGGCATGGAACGTGCCGGTATTTCCAATGTTGAGATCGAACGTACCCGTGACCGTGTTCGCGTAGACGTGCACACAGCTCGCCCAGGTATCGTCATCGGTCGCCGTGGTGCGGAAGCTGATCGCATTCGCCGTGAACTCGAAAAGCTCACTGGCAAGCAGATTCAGCTCAATATTCTAGAAGTCAAGAAACCAGAACTCGATGCACAATTGGTAGCACAAGGTGTTGCCGAACAGCTCACCGCACGTGTGGCATTCCGTCGCGCAATGCGTCGCTCCATCCAGTCCGGCATGCGTGCAGGCGCAGAGGGTATCCGTATTCAGGTATCCGGCCGTCTTGGTGGTGCCGACATGAGCCGTACCGAGTTCTACCGTGAAGGTCGTGTACCGCTGCACACCTTGCGCGCCAACATCGACTACGGTCAGTTCGAAGCCAAGACCACATACGGACGCATCGGCGTCAAAGTATGGGTATACAAAGGCGACCTGACCGATAAAGAATTGGCAGCTCAGGAAGCAGCCCAGCCATCCGGTCGTGGTGGCCGCGGTGGACGTGGTGGTAACCGCCGTCGTCGCGGTGGCGCACCACAGGGTGCACGCGCAGGCGCTCAAGGAGGCAACGCCTAATGCTTATCCCACGTCGCGTAAAATACCGCAAACAACACCGCCCAGGCCGTAAAGGTATGGCCAAAGGTGGCACCGAAGTAGCCTTCGGTGAATGGGGTCTGCAAGCAACCGGCCGTGCATACGTAACGAACCGTCAGATCGAGGCAGCTCGTATCGCGATGACACGTTACATCAAACGCGGTGGTCACGTTTGGATCAACATTTTCCCAGATCGTCCACTCACCAAGAAACCAGCCGAAGTTCGCATGGGTTCAGGTAAAGGCTCTCCAGAATTCTGGGTAGCCAACGTCAAACCTGGTCGCGTCATGTTCGAACTGTCCGGCGTGAGTGATGACGTCGCCCGCGAAGCTCTGCGTCTGGCCGCACACAAGCTGCCACTCAAAGCCCGCGTTGTACGCCGAGAGGGTGGTGAATAAACATGGCACTTGGTACACCTGAACTATCAACCGATGCTTTGGACGGTTTCAACAACGCACGTCTGCGTGAAGAACTCGAAAAGGCCAAGGCCGAGTTGTTCAACTTGCGCTTCCAAGCGGCTACCGGTCAAATTGAAAACACCGGTCGCATCAAGGTCGTCAAGCGCGACATCGCACGTGTGATGACCGTGCTGCGCGAACGCGATCTTGGCATCCGTGAAGAAATCGAAGCCAGCGAAGAAGACCTCAAAGACAAAAAGAAAAGCCGCAAGTAGGCTGAGGAGGAATCACAGTGACTGAGTCTGTTGACACCACAGCCGCTCCAGAGCGTAACTACCGCAAAACATTGCGCGGAGTAGTCGTCTCCGACAAGATGGAAAAAACCATAGTTGTTGAAATCGAATACTTCAAACAGCACGCCCTGTACGGCAAAATCATGCGTCGGACCAAGCGCGTCAAAGCACACGACGAAGACAATACCGCCGGCATCGGCGATAGCGTTCGTCTCGCCGAGACCCGCCCACTTTCCAAAGGAAAGCACTGGCGTCTGACAGACATCGTCGAACGCGCTAAGTAAACGACGATACCGCGTCTCAAAACGTACAACGGATCCGCATCAGCCCGGCTGGTGCGGATCCGTTGTTGTACGCCCGGCATGGGCACTTACTTGGAGGTGGAAGTCCTCTGGAGGAGAAGATGGTTTAACTCCTAGCCGATGGCAACTGCTGCATCGTGA